>NZ_BEHC01000005.1:0-112570 GCF_003112495.1 Enterococcus sp. H57 | reverse complement strand
ACAGGTAACCGATACATTAGTTTCAATGTTTACTGAGTAACTAATTATTTTGCAGGAGGACAATTTATTTACACAAAATTATTGACGCTCCCATCAAACCCTTTAACCTACAATTTAATTTATTGTTAAATATCTAATTTTGCTGAATCTATAATTGGTTCGACAAGATGTAAGTTCGAACTAGCAAAAAAGATAGATTGTTTGTTTAGACACATTAATAAAAAGCTAGTCATCGTAATAAGTAAGACTTGTTTACGATGACTAGCTTTTTATTTTAAAATTGAAGAAACTAATTCATCTTTGCGACCCAATCCCTCGCTTGCTCGATTTCGTCCATCGTCAACTGATGACCTGTTACAGTTAGCTGGATGGTCACATTTGCTTGGCGTGTTTCGAATTGATCGGCCAATTCTTTAAAGGAAGCAGGGGAAACGATTGGATCGTTATCACCATAAGAAAGCCAGACGGTTTTATCCTCTAATGTGGAATGGCTTTGATGAACACCTAGAGACATTGGATGGAAAAACAACCCTTTATTTAGCTCGGTCTCACGCTCCAATAATAGATGGGCAGCGATATTTGCGCCATTTGAATAGCCGACAAGCAGCCAATCACTTAACGGTATCTGTTCTGTTTCGCTGATTTCTTTGATTTTTTCATGGAGTTTATCTGTTTCTTTTTCCAAACTGTCCAGGTCGAATTGATTCAATCCATTACGCTTGAAAAAACGATTTATCCCATCTTCTTGGACCGTGCCACGAAAAGAAAGCAACGTACTGTTTGGTGCAAGAAAGTGAGCGATATCCAGTAAAGAATGTTCGTCTCCACCTGTGCCATGAAGTAAGATCAAATGTTTGCCACTTGTTCCTTTTTCAAAAATGTAGGTCATTTTGTTCCCTCTTTTCTGTTTCTATAGATGCAAATGAAGTAGCATGAAGAGATTATTCACGTTTTTTATTTGCATCACTTGTATCGAAAGGACGGACATAGGCTTCAATGGCTTCACGACGTTCTTCTAAGAATGGAGGAAGAGATAGTTTTTCTCCAGCGGATTCTGCTGGTTCATCTTCAAGGAATCCAGGACCATCAGTTGCTAATTCAAACAGTACGTGATGAGCGGCTAGGAAGTACTCAGATTGGAAATAGAAACGATCGACGAAACCAGAATTTGGCAATTCAATCTTATTGATTACTTGAATCCAGTATTCCAATGCTTCTTTGTCTGCTACACGCAATGCTAAGTGATGGATATTTCCAAATCCTTCGATTGCTTTTGGCAAGTCTGTCCGATGTTCAATAATGATGCTTGCACCATTTCCGCCTTCACCGATTTCAAATAAGTAGAAATCTCCTGAATGGTCTGTTTCTTTGAATCCTAAGATTTTTTCAAGAATCAAGCGGATATGCTCTAATTGACTGACACGGACAAAGACAGGTCCAAGTCCTGTGATCGCAAACTCTGTCGGTACATTGCTGTTTTTCCAAGGAATGCCAGCTGCTACACCTTGATTGTTTTCGTTAGAGATCAATTGATAATACTGATTATCGAAATCTTCAAATTCGATATATTTTTTGCCGAAACGTTCATTGATTGCTGAATGAGTAACGTCATATTTTTCAAAACGTTCCAACCAAAAGTCTAATGCTGCGTCACTTGGCACACGGAAAGAAGCACGAGAGATCGTATCTGTTCCTTTTTTTCCTTTTGGCTGATTTGGAAAATCAAAGAAAGTCATATCTGTTCCTGGCGCACCAGTATCGTCTGTAAAGTAAAGATGGTAAGTTTCGATGTCATCTTGGTTAACTGTTTTTTTGATTAAGCGCATTCCTAAAATATCTGTAAAAAAGCGGTAGATTGTTGTAGCGCTAGATGTCATTGCTGTGACGTGGTGAATTCCTCTGATTTGTGTATCCATGATAAATTTCCTCCTGTTAACTTACAAAAAGTAAGTAATTGATTTAGACATAGTATAGAGGGTGCATCTCTATTTTGCAATTAATTTGTCTTCTAAAGTATCAGGAAGGAATCAAGAATGGAAAAGAGGAGGGACGGATCAATAAAATAAAAAGACTTACGACTAGCTGTATCGATTTCAAAAAAACTAGCTTTAAAAAGCTAACTTTAGAATCATTACGGGTGGTCATAAGTCTTTTTATGCTGAGTTATTTTTTCATTTTTGAGCTAATGCTTAGGATAGGATAGAATGTTGATTTCACGATCTCTTCTTGTTACTTGAAACTGCTTACCACTGTCACGATCTCTTGGTAAACGGCTTTTTCACAACCTCTTTGGTTAAGTTGAACGCACATCCAGCACAGAATAGTTCCGAACATCAAATCGGTTTCGGCTGGAAGAATATTCAATCGGCTGTCCATCTTTGAGATAGACGACTTGCTGAACTTCCAGTACAGGATCGTTTTCTGCACAGTTCAAATATTGCTGATCATATTCATCACTTTTATCTGCAGAAATAGCACGATAAGCCCCTGCAAAATGGACATTCAATTCTTGATGAAGATGATCATAGATAGAGGCTAACAAATGTTCTTTTTTTAAACCCGGCACAAGATGGACTGGCATAAAGGTATGCTCTAAAACATATGGCTCGCCATCTAAGATCCTTAACCGGTGAATATTGTAGACAGGTTGCTCGGCATCGATCATCAATCGTTCTTGGATATATTGATTAGGGAATTCAACATCAAAATGAATGATTTGACTCTTCAAAGAACGATGTCTGCGTTTCATTTGGAGACTCAAACCTTCATACTCGTTAGCGGGCGATGTGTCTTTTTGCATAAATGGATGATTCAAGATTTTCGTTCCTGATCCTCGCTGCGAATAGACAAGTCCTTCCATTGCTAAGATATTGATGGCTTTTTTGATTGTCATCCGGCTCGCACCAAATTCTTTTACCAAGTCGACTTGATTAGGCAAAAAACTATCGGGAGGATACTCTTTTGAACGGATACGTTCTCTTAAAATATTTGCGATTTCTTCGTATTTTGGCACGTTATTCACCTCTTCTAGAGTATAACGAAAGATTATGCTTCCGACAACTCGAAGTAGCATCTGGAACATTGTTTATTCGAAAAAAGAGGTCATGACAAGTTTTTGTCACAACCCCTTAATGATCTATTAAGCAATATCTAAATCTGGTTGTTTATCTAGTACTTTCAGGAATGGGTACCAGATAAAGGCAACGATGACAAAGTCGATGACTTGCAGCATACCACCAAGCCATGAATTTGTTGCTAAGACACCGCTTGCAATGATTGGCACAGTCCATGGAACAGAGACGCCAGTTGGTGCAGGGACAAGTCCAGCAGCCATTACCAAATAATTGAACGTCGTTACGATTAGAGGTGCCACAACCCAAGGAATAAGGATTGTTGCATTCAATACGATCGGTAGACCGAAGATCGCTGGTTCATTTACATTGAAAATACCAGGTGCTAAAGCTAATCGTCCAACATCACGATACTGTTTCTTTTTAAGAACAAAGGCCATCAATAAAACGACAGCTAAAGTCATTCCAGAACCACCAATACCAACAGTGAAGGTTTCCATGAATGGTTTTGTGATGATGTGTGGTAATTCTTTTCCATGTTGATAAGCTTCTAAGTTATCAAGCATCAGTGTATTCCAAATCGGGTCCATTACAGAGTTGACGATGATTTGTCCGTGAAGTCCGAAGAACCATAAGAATTGGACAAAGAACAAAGCAATCAATGTTGCAGGTAAACTACTTCCCAAACCAGTTAATGGTTTTTGGATCACTTCATAAACGACGTCATGTAAGTTAGCATTGAAAATACCAGTCATCACAGCATTGATTACTAAGAAAATAGTTAGTGTCACTACAGCAGGGATCAAAGCGGCAAATGATTTTGTTACTGCAGGCGGAACTCCATCAGGCATTTTGATCTGCCAGCCGCGTTTCGTGATTCTGCAGTAGATTTCTCCAGCCAAGAAAGCAGCGATCATTCCAATGAACATTCCTTTTGCGCCAAGACGATCAAGTGAAAGCACACCAGTCACATCTTCACCGCCAGCGGTTTTCATTGCAAAAGGCGTAAGAATCAAGAAGCTGGCAAAAGACACGGCACCACCGAAAATACCTTCAACGTCATAAGATTTTGATAAATAATAGCCGATACCAAAAGTAACAAAAACCGACATGATGCTCATTGTTGCATTTTGCCCATTACCGAATAAGTTCGATAAAGTTCCCTTTGTTGCGTCACTGAAAAAAGGCAAGTTATTGATAACGACAACGATCGAACCGAACATCGTTAAAGGGAAGGAAAGCATGAAAGCATCCCGCAGCACTGTAAGGTAACGATTTTGCCCTAATAAATTAGCTAAGGGCATGATTTTCTCAGAAAGCTTGTCCATAAAACCGTTCATTTTTATTCACCTCAAATTTATTTGCAATCGATTACATACAAAGTATAACGCCAAAAATTTTAAATGTCTAGTCATTTTCATAAAAAGTATTGATTTATTTTTTAGGGTTCGTTATGATTACGGTATCAAGAAAAAAGAGAGGAAGTAAAAAAATGAAAACCTACACATTCCCAGAAAATTTTTGGTGGGGTTCTGCTGCTAGCGGACCGCAAACAGAAGGAAGAGTAAGTGATGATGGTAAAGGAGAAAATATTTGGGATCATTGGTATGAATTAGAGCCCGAAAAATTCTTCGATCAAGTAGGACCTGAAAAAACTTCGCAAGTTTACACAAAATACAAAGAAGATGTTCAGTTAATGAAAGAAACTGGCCATAACACATTTCGTACATCTATCCAATGGAGTCGTTTGATTCCAGAAGGGACAGGTGAAATCAATCAAAAAGCTGTTTCTTTTTATCGAGATTATTTTACTGAATTGCTGGATAATGGTATTGAACCTTTTGTGAACCTTTACCATTTCGATATGCCACTACCACTGCAAGAAAAAGGCGGGTGGTTATCAAGAGAAACGGTCGACGCTTATGTTTCTTATGCAGCAGCGTGCTTTGAACTGTTTGGAGATCTGGTCAAAAAATGGTTTACTCATAATGAACCAATCGTACCTGTAGAAGGAGGCTACTTGTATCAATTCCACTATCCAAATCATATCAATATGAAAGAAGCGGTCCAAGTAGGCTATCATGAGAATCTAGCAAGCGCAAAGGCAATCAAAGCCTACCATGAAGGCGGACATGATGGTGAGATCGGAATCATCTTGAATCTGACACCAAGCTATCCGAGAGATGAAACGAACCCAGAAGATGTAAAAGCGGCGAAGATCGCTGACGCATTCTTCAACCGATCATTCCTTGACCCTGCAGTGAAAGGAGAGTTTCCACAAGAGTTGATCGAAATTGTCAAAGAATTGGCTATAATGCCAGAGATCCATGAAGGAGACCTAGAACTCATCCGTGAAAACACGATTGACCTGCTAGGAATCAATTACTATCAGCCTCGTCGAATCAAAGCAAAAGAAACTCCAATCAATCACGAACATAGCCCCATGCCAGATGATTATTTTGATAATTACGACATGCCCAATAAAAAAATGAATCCATATCGTGGATGGGAAATTTACGAAAAAGGAATCTATGATATTTTAACGAATACAAGAGAAAACTATGGTAATATCAAATGCTATATTTCTGAAAATGGGATGGGGGTCGAAGGAGAAGAACGATTTGTTAACAGCGAAGGAACTATTGAAGATGATTACCGGATTGAGTTCGTTACGGATCATTTGAAATACGTCCATCAAGCAATCCAAGAAGGAACCAATTGTGTGGGTTACCACATGTGGACATGTATGGACAACTGGTCTTGGACAAATGCTTATAAGAATCGCTATGGCTTTATCGCTGTTGATTTGGCACAAGACGGTAAACGGACGATCAAAAAATCAGGTCGCTGGTTTAAAACGGTCTCTGAAAAAAACGGATTTGATGCCTGATATTTTTTGATAAAACGTTCACAAAATGTTTGTTCTAACACTGTAATCGTGCTACACTAACAGTGAAGGAGGCGTTTACAATGGTAGATACTTATCGTAATATTTTAGTAGCAATTGATGGTTCTGAAAAGGCAGAAAAAGCATTTCTTGAGGCAATCACGATTGCCAAACGAAATCAGGCAACGTTGCACATCCTGTATGTCAATGAAGTAACAGGAAATTACTTTGGTGATTTTGCATTTGTTACAACAAGCCTTCAGGAAGAATTGGATGAGGTTGCGGAAAACCAGATGAAAGAACATCGAAACTTGGCAATTGAAAAAGGCCTGACAGATATCGAGACATATGTTCTTTACGGTTATCCAAAGACACTGATTGCTAATTTCCATGAATCGAAAGAACCAATCGATCTGATTGTCATGGGGGCGACAGGTCTGAATGCGGTAGAACGTGCACTAGTAGGTTCCACTACTTCCTATGTAGTCAACCACGCATCATGTAACGTCATGGTTGTAAAATAAATAAATTAAGGAAACAGAAAGCAAAAAAGCATAACGCTTCTTTTGCTTTCTGTTCCTTTTATTTTTTTGTAAAAAATTACTTTACCTGATGAAGTAATCATGCTATTCTAATTACAACGACAGATGGAGTAATATGGAGGAAAGAAAATGATTTCAAGTGATGGAATACGCGGATACAATGATGCGATTATTTTATCGATCCTTAACAAAAACGATTCTTATGGATATGAAATTTCTAAAACGATTCGTGAGATGACAAATGATTCCTATGTGATCAAAGAGACAACACTTTACTCCGTTTTTGCCCGTTTAGAAAAGAATCAACTGATTGTTTCGTATCCTGGAGAAGTGACTCATGGAAAAAAGCGGACATATTATAAAATCACTGAAATAGGGCGTAATCTTTTAGAAGAAAAAAAGCAAGAGTGGCTGACGACGAAAGACGTAGTCGATCAATTTTTGGAGGGAAATTAAATGGATACAATCCGTAATTATTTAGACAGTCTTTTTATCGGAGTACCTCAAAGTACCGAGATAGATAAGCTGAAAACTGATTTGTTGGCAAATATGGAAGACCATTATCATGAATTGATGGGAGAAGGAAAAAATGAACAGGAGGCCATCGGTACAGTAATTTCGACATTTGGTTCAATCGATGAATTATTAGAAGAACTAGATGTCGAAAAAAAACATCAAGCTGACGAGACGGAAACAAACACAGCTTCTATTTATTTAAGCGAAGCAGAAAACTACTGGAAAGAATACAGAGCGGCAAGTCTCCAAGTGGCATCAGGTGTTCTATTCATTAGCTTATCTTTTGCAAGTTTTCTTTTCTTTTGTTCAGCAGGATATGTGTTCATGGGTATTTCTTGTCTGATTTTCGGTATAGCATTAGCTGTCGGTTTTTTTATTGCTTCTGGTATGAAAATCACACGTTTAAATCACTTTTTGCACCATCGGAAAATACCTGAAAAAGTATTAGCAGAAGCAAAAGAAAAAGAGTATCAGCGAAGTTTTGGCTTCTCACTGATTGCAGGAATTGGATTATGTATTTTTTCACTTTTCCCACTTTTGGCTTCTTTAATGTGGTATATGGATGGTAGTATCGGTGCCTCTATATTTTTTGTTACGGTAGGAACGGGAGTCTTCTTGATCATTTATGGCAGTCTGGTCCGTCATTCTTATCGTCAATTCACTCAAAGTGCTTATTACTGGTGAATGTATTCAGATTTGTAAAAATATTCTATTTATCCGGCGTAGAAAAAAAGACTGTGACACGCTTTTGTCACAGTCTTTTTTATATATAATAATTTAAAAATTCATCATCTAAATCCGTAGAATTTTCTAGATTGCTTACCCATGTAAAATCGTTATAGACAGATTTCAGTTGACTTCTGCGCCATTGTACAGGGATAAAAAGACGCATACTATCTTCATTGAATCCGACTAATAATTTCTTTCCGTCAGTAATGATGGGACGTTGTAACAAAGTAAAATGCGAGACGATCAGATCGACAAGCTCTGAGGTCGTACATTGGTCGATTTGATCTTTCAAATTTTTATAATCAATCGAGCGTTTAGCTAATAGATCGTCAAATCCGTTTTCTGTTAATGACAATAAATAAAATATCTCTTTCCTTGTTAAAGGCTGTTTAGGTGTGAAAATTCGTTCTCTGTAAGGCATTTGATGGTCTTTCAGCCAGTTTGCCATCAGATGGTAACTATGTGTGCGAGAAGAATAGATCGTAAGCATAAAAAAACTCCTTAAATAGTCCATTAATTTGTTAGATCTGTTGAGATAAATAATAGGTAAGGAGCTGTGCATAAGCATTGATCAAAACAACCCAAACATCATTAGAAATAACTTTCTAAAGTCTTAAACTTGCGACGAGAAACAACTAGACTAATAGAAAAAATTTCTTAGCCATTTGGCTTCCTGTTTGTTTTTTTGATTATGCTGCAGCTCCTCGGGAAAGGGTTCTAACAATTTGAAGAAGGTTGATGATTGATCTAGTTTAAATTGTGTGAAATTTGAAATCTGGTGTTTTTACTAGATGAATCACCTAACAACTATGATTATAACTTATAGAACTTCTGTTTTGTATTCGGTTTTGTTATAGTTGTTATAAAGTTTTATTTTATTACAGAACATTTTTAATTAATAAAGAACAGTTAGAAGTTAAAATTGCTGATTCACATAGAGTTTATGACTTCTTGGAAATTCTTTTTCAATCAGTTTTTTCATCTGTTTATGAAATTCTTTTTTTTCAGTAAACATAAAGGTTTGGGTATCGTAACCTTCTTCATGTAGGAAATAGATTATTCCTTTTTCTGTGTTTTGCGTATAAGCTTTTATACTCCTGTCTTTTTTGAAAGAACAGATCGTATAGCCATCTATTTGGTCTGGTAGTCGTTTGATTTTCTTCAAAATGACTTTTTTATCCTCAAGTTTCATTTTTTTCACCTGACTTTATTTTTTTCATATGGAAATCATAGCGCCTTTGGTTATATGAAAACAAGAAGGATACTGAAATATATATAAATCAAATAGTGGTTATTTATTATTAGAATAGCGAATACAAATAAACGACCACTATTTTCTGATTTATTGCAAATGTTTTTTCAAATAAATTTGATTACCAAGAAAAGGTAGTGGTATATTTACTGAGGGATACTTTGAAAAACATATGATAGAAACAGTAACAGCATTATGAAAAATCTTTTTATAAAAATGGAGGAATCGATTTGATGGAAGATCAGTATGTACAAGCAATGACGATCGCAGGATCAGATAGCGATGGAAGCGCAGGGATGCAAGCAGATATGCATACATTCTTTACAAGAAATGTTTACGGTGTTTCTGTCATGACCGCATGTGTTGCAGGTAATTCTTACGGAATCGGAGCAAGTGTGACATTGCCAACAGATTTTATCGACAAAGAATTTGAACTGATTGCGAAGGACTTTCAAATACGTGCAGCTAAAACAGGTATGCTAGCAGATTCAAAGTTGATTGAGACAGTTGTAAAAAATTACCAAAAATATGATTTTGGACCATTAGTCGTGGATCCCGTAATCGTAACGAAACATGGAAATCTTTTACTAGAAGAATCTGCTTTGCAAAGCTTGAAAGAAAAGCTTGTCCCTTTGGCCGAAGTACTGACACCTAATTTTTATGAAGCAGAAAAGCTGACTGGACGGACATTAGCAGCTGAAGAAGATTTTGTGCAAGCAGCAAAAGAACTGCAAGATATGGGTGCAAAAAACGTTATGATCAAAGGACATCATGCTAAAAATGCGCAGCAAGAAACAGTCAATGACTACGTATTGCTCGAATCAGGAAAATCATTTTGGTTAAATGCACCATTTTATCCTACCGACCGGATCAACGGAACTGGCGATTCGCTATCTGCATGTATTGCAGCTGAGTTAGCGAAAGGAAAAACAGTTGAACAAGCGATCCGATTGGCAAAAGACTATGTAAACCGTGCAATTCGTGAAGAAATAAATGTAGGGCACAAATATGGCCCCATCAATCATTGGGCAGCTGGTGAATTAGAGTAAAAGAAAGAGGTCGTGAGCCTGCCGTCCAGCTCCGAGTCACAAGGAACAAGTTCAAAAAACAGCTTCTCATGTTTGTTGAATATTGTGACTTGTGACCGAGGAGTTGGCAGGAGAACACCGTTTGTTCGGAAGAAGGGACTGTGACAAGATTTTTGTCACAGTCCCTTTAATCTTAGTATATTTTTCTCTACTTGAATAAAAAAATTATAGGATTGGAGAAAATAATCGAGAAATTTGTTGCTTGAATAATAGCCAGTTAGACATTTCCTTGACTGTTTCAGTTGTCATGGATGAACAATGTGTCTCATCTTCTTTGAACTGAGTAGCAAGTTCTTCTAAAAACTCAGGATCGTAAATGACAGCACTTGTTTCAAAATTCAATCGGTAGCTACGAATATCTTGATTTGCTGAACCTACCATGCAGATTTCATCATCCATTATCAATGTTTTTGCATGGAGGAAGCCGTTCTCATAGACAAGGATTTGTACATTTTCCTTGATCAGCTGCCGAGCATAATATTGTGTTGCTCGATAAATAAAAGGATGATCCGGTTTGTTGGGAATCATGATTTTCACATCTACACCAGAGGCAGTTGCGATTTTTAAAGCAGCAATGACACTTTCATCAGGAACAAGGTAAGGTGTCTGTATCCAAACACGTTTTTTAGCAGAAGTAATCAATTTGATAAATGAAAGCTTGATTTGTTCCCTTTCGTTATTCGGTCCGCTTGAAACAAGCTGGATGGATGTATCAGCAAGCTTAGATTCATCTCGATCTGCTTTTTTAAAGAAATAATTCAAATGATAGCCGACCTTTTTTTCTTCAGGTACCGAGACGTTCCAGTCTGTTAAGAAGCGAAGCTGGAGCAAAGAAGAAGCGGCACCGAAAATCCGTATATGCGTATCGCGCCAATAGCCGAATTTTTTTGTTGTATTTACATATTGATTGGCAATATTGAAACCACCGGTATAACTAATCTTTCCATCGATCACAACGATTTTTCGGTGATCATGGTAATTCAATCGGAAACGAAGTAATGCCTTTTGTGAGGTAACAAATGTATGGACATGTCCACCATTTTTGATTAGACGATTGAAATCTTTTGCTTTTGTGCCATGAGAGCCAAATGCATCATATAATATTCGAACTTCCACGCCTTCTGCGGCTTTTTCTTCTAAAACATGTAAGACTTGCTGGCCGATATTATCTGTCACAAATGCGTAATATTCGATATGGATCGAATGTTTGGCTTTTTTTAGATCTTGAAGCAGTGAATCCAATTTCTCTTGTCCGTCTGTGAGAAGAGTGACAGAATTCATTCTTGTCAGCGGCATACGATTTAATGAAGAGAAGAAGTCAACAAATTGCTGTTTGTCTTTATCGCCCATGTCAGGATCGTAATGTTCAATGGTATCTCCTCTAAAAGACTGAAAGTTTTCTAATTCTTTCAAGTCACTTTGTCGGAGATAGAATTTTTTCTTATCCGTTAATCCACGTCCGAAAAATAAATATAATACAAAGCCCACCCCAGGAAGGGCAAACAATACTAAGAGCCATGCCCAAATGGCTGCTACATCTCGGGGTTTGATCAAAATAGCCACCAAAGCAATAAGTGCATTTAATAGATAAAGGGCGGTTATAATACTAGATACCACAAAAATGTTCCTCCTTACATACAATAACATTAGTATAGCATGATAGAAGAAAGAAGCCTACCAAGGTGAATATACTTTTCACTCCTTTCATGAAAATGTAGGTAAATCGGGCTAAAGTAGTTGCTTTTTGTAGGTTAATAAGGTAGGATATTAGTACAGTTGAATATCTCCTTAGGGGAGTAACCGGCAACGTTTGTTGCGATAATATCAACAGTAAGTTAACCAAATGGTTTTCTGGTATTGTATGAAATGGTGAGACCTAAGACAAATGCGTATTTGTCTTAGGTCTCTTTTTTTTCAGACAGGACTAGGGCCAAGATCAAAAAATGGGGGATGAAATTTGGAAAACAAGGAACAAGCACAACAAGCGGTCTATAAAGAAACGATCGACTCGTTGATGCAGCAAACGCAGAGCTCAACCGATGGATTGAGCACCACGCAAGCGAAGGAAAAATTAGAAAGAGATGGTTTGAACCAGCTAAAAGAAAAGCCGAAGAAGCCAACTTGGAAATTGTTCTTAGAAACTTTCAAAGATGCAATGGTTATCGTATTGCTGATTGTCGCACTGATTCAGATGGTCATGGGTGACTACATCGAATTCTTAGTTATTTTTGCAGTATTGATGTTGAATTCTATAATCAGTGTTGTCCAAACAAAAAAAGCAGAAGGTTCTTTAGAAGCGTTGAAAAACCTTTCAGCGCCCGATGCTCGAGTGATTCGTGATGGTAAGGAAAAAACGATTCCGGCAAACGAACTTGTGGTAGGAGATATCGTGTTGTTAGACGCAGGCGATTATGTACCTGCTGATGGACGTTTACTAGATGCGGGATCATTAAAAGTAGATGAAGGTATGCTGACAGGAGAGTCGACTTCTGCAGAAAAAGAAGTAACGGATATCACAAGTACGGTACCAATCGGAGATCGTACAAATATGGTATTCAGTGGAACGATCGTAACTTACGGACGCGGTAAATTCTTAGTGACTTCAACTGGGAATAATACGGAGATCGGACAAGTTGCTGGCCTTTTGGAATCAACAACTGAGCAAGTCACTCCGTTACAACGAGGTCTGGATAAATTCAGTAAAAAACTAAGTCTGGCTATTTTGGCATTGTCTTTATTGATTTTAGGTATCCAACTGTTTCGTATTTATCTTGGAGAAGGTACAGGAGATATGACTGCAGATATCGTCAGCGCAGTGATGTTTGCCGTAGCCGTAGCCGTAGCTGCTATTCCAGAAGCATTACAGTCTATCGTAACAATCGTGTTATCTTTGGGAACGAATAAAATGGCGAAACGTCATGCCATTATTCGGAAGCTTCCAGCAGTTGAAACACTTGGTTCGACAAGTATCATCTGTACAGATAAGACTGGTACATTGACACAAAACAAAATGACAGTTGTTGACTACTTTTTAGGTAATGGCGATACTGGGGATTTCACAAATGACCCTTCAAAATGGACAGCTGACGAACGTCGCTTGATCGAAATCAGTGTTTTAGCGAATGATGCATCGATCAGTGAAGACGGTACTAAATTGGGCGACCCTACGGAAGTAGCGTTTATCGACTTTAGTGAAAAATTAAACCAGCCTTATCAGGAAATCCGAAACAACTACCCAAGACAAGCAGAACTTCCTTTCGATTCTGATCGAAAATTAATGTCTACTGGACACACAATTGATAACAAAAATTACTTGTTTGTCAAAGGCGGACCAGATATCGTCTTCCAACGCAGTAAAAAAGTATTGCTAAATGGTGAAGTCGTTCCGATGACGGATGAATTGATGAAAAAATTCCAAGAGCAAAATGAAGCTTTTTCAACACGCGCATTACGTGTACTAGCTTTTGCTTACCGTCCACTTGATAATTTTGATTTATCATTTGAAGATGAAGACGATTTGATCCTTGTTGGTTTGCTTGCTATGATCGATCCTCCACGTGCTGAAGTGACTCAGGCGGTAACAGAAGCAAGAAGTGCAGGAATCAAAACAATCATGATTACTGGTGACCACAAAACAACAGCTGTTGCTATCGCAAAACAAATCGGGATTTTTGAAGAAGGAAACCTGGCTTTGACCGGGACGGAACTAGATGAATTGACAGAAGATCAACTAAACGAAGTTTTAGAAAAAGTCACTGTTTATGCACGTGTTTCACCTGAGAATAAAATTCGTATCGTTCGTGCTTGGCAAAATAAAGGTCATATCTCAGCTATGACAGGTGATGGTGTAAATGACGCACCAGCATTGAAACAAGCAGACATCGGAATTGCTATGGGAACGGGTACAGATGTGGCAAAAGATGCAGCAGCGATGGTATTGACGGATGATAACTTTGCTTCTATTGTCAGCGCAGTAGAAGTAGGACGTAATGTGTTTGATAATATCAAGAAAGCTATTTCTTATCTATTTGCAGGAAATTTAGGTGCGATCATTGCGATCATCTTTGCCTTAGTTGCTGACTGGTCCAATCCATTTACAGCATTACAACTGTTGTTCATCAATTTAGTCAATGATTCACTGCCAGCAATTGCATTAGGTACAGAAAAAGCTGAACCTGCTACGATGAACCGCCCGCCAAGAGATCCAAATTCAGGAATCTTTACGGACAAAACATTGATTTCTGTAACGTATCGTGGTGTGCTGATTGGGATTGCTGTTATCTTTGCTCAATGGCTTGGCATGCAGCATTCACCTGAATTCGGTGTAGCCATGTCATTTTCAACATTGATTTGGTGTCGGACATTGCAAACATTCCCAGCACGTTCAAACACACAAACAGCTATCCAAGCAGGGTTCTTCTCTAACAGAAGTGTCTTACTAGCTGTAGTTGTATGTAGCGCGCTTTACTGCTTAACAATGATCCCAGGACTGAAAGAAGTCTTCTCTATCCCATCAGCATTTGGATTGACAGAAGTCTTTACATGTATGGGAATCGCACTTGTGACAATTGTTTTGATGGAAATCACTAAATTGATCATTGTACGAGTACAAGGAAATAAATAAAACGAATCAACGAGGTTGTGAGCCTGCCGTTTAATTCTGAGTCACAAGGTGCAATTTCAACAAACAGCTTCTCATGTTTGTTGAATATTGTGACTTGTGACCGAAGAGTTGGCAGGAGAACACCGTTTAAGGAAGAAGTTGTAAAATCAGCATTTTGAGCTAATACTGAGGGTCATCTGATTGGACACTGTTTATTCGGAAAGAGGGACTTTGACACGACTTTGGTCACAGTCCCTTTTTTTATTTATGATAGACGGAAAGCCAATCATTTTATTATTCATCAAAAGAGATAGAATAGATAAAAGAGGAGAATAATTTATTCCGAAAAGTGAAAACATATAACAAAAAATTAGAGGAAATCAAATGAATGAAAAAGAATGGGATGAATTTGCTGAAGAATATTATGAAATCCAGCAAGAATCGCAAGTAACTATTGCTGAAGATGTAAAAAATTATCTGAAAACGGAGAAAGTCCTGCCTGCTGAAACAGCAGCAGACGTTGCTGGAGGATCTGGCAGATTTCTTTCCTTAGCAAAAGAAATTAATCGCTATGATTTGATCGATTTTTCTTCAGGAATGCTAGAAAATGCAAAAAAAGAAGCAGAAAAAAATGAGTTGCCAAATGTTTCCTTTATCAAACAGTCGTTAGAAGAATTTATCCAATCAAATGAGACATATGAAATGGTTTTTACAGCAGCAAATCCAGCATTGGTACATCTTATTCAATTAGAAAAATTGATGAAAAAGTCAAGCAAATGGTGCGTGATAATCAGGGTAGTGGAATCAATCGATGATGTTTTTTATCCTATCGAAAAGCAACTAGGAATGATAGAAGAAGATCCTAATACATCGCCAGTTGTAATGGATCAATTTGAAACATACTTAATTGATGAAGGATTCAAAGTGAAGAAAAAAGATTTTACTTATTTTACACAGGAATCAATTACTGAAGAATTGATGAAGCTATACTATGACGCGTACGCAAAAGATCCTGTTGTGACCAGGTACATTCGCAAACTATTCAGTGAAAAACGAGAAATCCTTAGTACGACTAAGCTGACCTATAGACTGCTCCTTTGGTCCGCAGATAAAAAAAGAACCTTTCACGACTCGTGAAGGGTTCTTTTTATGATTTTATTATATTTTGTAGTAACGAATATCATTTTCGATCTTTGTAATCGAAAAAGGTACATCTGAAGTATATTCTGCACATTCTCCGTGTTCAGGAAGCGTCTCACTGAAAATCGTTTCATATTCGTCAACAGTGATCCGTGTTCGAGAATCTAGCATCTCTTGATGAGATTGTGCGAAGAGATATTCTTGATAGTTTTCTTCCAGATAACCTGTAAAAAATTCACTTACTGCACCAGAACCGTAGCTGAATAGACCGATGCGATCTCCTGGCTGTAGTGATTTCGAATTTTCCAGTAGAGAAGTTAGCCCCAGGTATAATGAACCAGTGTAAAGATTACCGATTCGTCGGCTGTAACGGATGCTTTCTTCATAGCGAGCCATAAGACGTTCCTGATTTTCTTCGTCTGTTTGGTCTAATACGCTTTGCAATGCCTTTTTTCCCATCTTAGTATACGGAATATGGAAAGCAATCGCCTGATAATCTTCGAGTCCTCGACCCGACAATTCTTTATGTCGATTCCAAACTTTTTGGAATGATTCGATATACGTAGAATTAGATAAAGGACCATCAACAACAGGAAATTCGCTATAATCTGGACGCCAGAAATCATAGATATCTTCTGTCAGAAATACGCTGTCGTCTTCAATCGATAAAATACGCGGGTTTTGAGTGATCATCATCGCAACAGCACCGACACCTTGCGTCACTTCACCACCGCTTGCCAAGCCGTAACGAGCAATATCACTTGCTATGACTAGTACTTTTCGTTCTGGATGATTTTTGACATATTCTTTCGCCATGTGCAAAGCTGCGGTGCCACCGTAGCAAGCCTCTTTTACTTCAAAAGAACGAGCAAAAGATTGGATTTTCAGTAAATGGTGGATAATTACCGCACTCGCTTTTGAATGATCAATCCCGGATTCTGTTCCGACGATGACCATGTCGATTAGCTCACGGTCTTTTTCTGTTACGATTTTGCTGGCAGCATTTGCTCCTAGTGTAATGATGTCTTCATTTGCACGATTGACTGCCATTTGGTCTTGACCAATCCCTATATGGTATTTTGCAGGATCATCCCCACGGCTTTCTGCCAACTCTGTCATATCTAAATATAAATTAGGAATAAAAAAGGAAAGACGATCAATCCCTATTTTCATTTCAACACCTCTTTACTTATGATAAAAAACTTACTTTACTAAGGTATCATAAAAAGATTAAAAGAAATATAAAAAAGAGAATATTTAAGGATTGTTAAAATTTAATCTTAGAAAAAAATAACTGGAACAAGAGCTATTTGTTTTTACAGCAAAGAATGGTATATTTTTGTAGGAGGTGGCTTACTTGAAAGAAGTCGTTATGATAGATGCTGCAAGAACGCCGATAGGAAAGTATCGCGGAAGTTTAAGTCCATTTACTGCAGTTGAATTAGGCACACTTGTGACTAAAGGATTATTAGATAAAACAAAACTGAAAAAAGATAAAATCGATCAAGTAATATTTGGAAATGTCCTGCAAGCTGGTAATGGTCAAAATGTTGCCAGACAGATTGCTTTGAACAGCGGTCTCCCTGTAGATGTCCCAGCAATGACGATCAATGAAGTTTGCGGATCTGGTATGAAAGCAGTGATCTTAGCACGCCAGCTGATCCAATTAGGTGAAGCAGAACTTGTGATAGCCGGCGGAACAGAGAGTATGTCTCAATCACCTATGCTGAAACAGTATCAGTCAGAAACAAATGAATATGGTGAACCAATTTCCAGTATGGTCAACGACGGATTGACTGACGCATTTTCAAATGCACATATGGGATTAACCGCAGAGAAGGTTGCAACACAATTTTCTGTGAGCAGAGAAGAGCAGGATCGCTATGCCTTGTCGTCCCAGTTGAAAGCAGCACATGCTGTCGAAGTCGGTGTATTTTCTGAGGAAATCATCCCAGTCAAGATTTCTGATGAAGACGTGTTATCTGAGGATGAAGCAGTTCGTGGAAATAGTACATTGGAAAAACTGGGCACGTTACGTACAGTATTCTCAGAAGAAGGAACTGTAACAGCAGGAAATGCTTCCCCGTTGAATGACGGTGCCTCTGTGGTGATCCTTGCATCCAAAGAATACGCAGAAAATAATAATCTGCCTTATTTAGCAACCATCAAAGAAGTAGCGGAGGTCGGTATTGACCCAAGTATCATGGGAATCGCTCCAATCAAAGCCATTCAAAAATTGACAGATAGATCAGGAATGAATTTATCAACAATCGATCTTTTTGAGATCAATGAAGCATTTGCAGCTTCTTCTATCGTAGTTAGCCAAGAACTGCAGTTAGATGAAGAAAAGGTCAATATATATGGAGGAGCAATCGCATTAGGCCATCCAATTGGTGCAAGCGGTGCACGTATCTTGACTACATTAGCTTACGGATTGCTTCGTGAACAGAAGAGATACGGTATTGCTTCATTATGTATTGGTGGAGGTTTAGGCTTGGCAGTCTTGTTAGAAGCGAATATGGAGCAAACACATAAGGATGTGCAAAAAAAAAAGTTTTATCAGCTTACGCCATCTGAACGGCGCAGTCAATTAATAGAAAAAAATGTATTGACACAAGAAACTGCGTTGATTTTTCAGGAACAAACACTTTCTGAAGAGCTCTCCGATCACATGATCGAAAACCAAGTGAGTGAAGTGGAAATCCCAATGGGCATCGCGCAGAATTTTCAAATCAATGGCAAGAAAAAATGGATTCCGATGGCAACAGAGGAACCATCTGTCATTGCAGCTGCAAGTAATGGTGCAAAAATCTGTGGAAATATCTGCGCAGAAACACCTCAGCGGCTGATGCGAGGGCAAATCGTTCTATCAGGAAAATCGGAGTATCAAGCAGTGATCAATGCAGTTAATCATCGAAAAGAAGAGCTGATTCTTTGTGCAAATGAAAGTTATCCTTCAATCGTGAAACGCGGGGGCGGTGTTCAAGATATCTCTACTCGGGAATTCATGGGGAGTTTCCATGCATACTTATCTATTGATTTTTTAGTGGATGTAAAAGATGCAATGGGCGCTAACATGATCAACTCGATTCTTGAGAGTGTGGCAAACAAGTTACGGGAGTGGTTCCCTGAAGAAGAGATTCTATTCAGTATTTTAAGTAATTTTGCTACAGAATCATTGGCTTCTGCCTGTTGTGAAATCCCATTCGAACGCTTGGGGAGAAACAAAGAAATCGGTGAACAAATTGCCAAAAAAATCCAACAGGCAGGGGAATATGCGAAGCTTGACCCTTACCGTGCAGCAACGCACAACAAAGGGATCATGAATGGTATAGAAGCTGTAGTGGCAGCTACAGGAAATGATACACGTGCGGTTAGCGCTTCGATCCACGCCTACGCGGCAAGAAATGGATTATACCAAGGATTAACAGACTGGCAGATCAAAGGGGATAAACTAGTTGGAAAACTAACGGTGCCTTTGGCTGTTGCCACAGTAGGCGGAGCTTCCAATATCCTGCCAAAAGCAAAAGCATCTTTAGCTATGTTAGATATTGATTCAGCCAAGGAACTAGCACAAGTAATTGCTGCAGTAGGGTTAGCTCAAAACCTGGCTGCTTTGCGTGCATTAGTTACAGAAGGAATCCAAAAAGGCCACATGGGACTTCAAGCTCGTTCATTAGCGATCTCAATTGGGGCTATTGGTGAGGAAATCGAGCAAGTTGCGAAAAAATTACGTGAAGCAGAAAAGATGAACCAGCAGACAGCTATACAAATATTGGAAAAAATCCGGGAAAAATAAAAAAGCAATATCTTTAGAAGAATAAAGCAAGATTTACAGTTATTTTATTTACTGCAGATCTTGCTTTTTTCTCTATCAGAAAATATGTTTATTATTAGAATTTTTTATAGTTAAGGTTAGGCATCTTAAGAAATCAGGCAACTCCAAGATATCTTCAGGTAGAAGAGAAGTCGCCTAACATTGTAGGATCATAGGTGATTTGTTGGACAGGTCAAGCTGATATTTGAGCCTGATGTTAGAAGGAATTTCTTTTTACTTGCTGTAGAAATTATTATATGACTAAAAAGGCTGGGATTTTAAATCCCAGCCTTTTATGACAAATAGAATTTTTATCGATCAGTAATCGCTGTCGCTGCAAATTGTTCGATCAAAGGAATCAAAGTCAATTTGACTTTGTATTTCCGTTCGAGTGCTTTTTCGATAACGAACTCATTTTCAGTAGTCATAGAAATAGTTGCTAATTTACGAGGTTCATCAGCATTTTTTTCATTAATAACTACTTCATGTTCATTTTGTTCTGTGTAAAATTTAGGATACTCAGCAACGGCTTTTGAAAAATCAGCAAAACTTAAAGCGGCATTCGTATCAGTTGAGCGTGTATTTTCAGTTGTGTCCGCTTTTGGTTTTTCCGTTTTTTCTTCTGGCACACTGACTGTTTCTTCTGTAACTGGTGTCGCAACAGCTTGCGCAGTTGGTTCATCGTTTTTCAATCGTTGATCATTCCAGTAAGACACGATTTCAATAAGAAGATTGTCACGGAATCGTTCGAAAATCCCGTTTTCTCCTGAACGAATTCTCTTTAATACAGTATTGAAGTTGTCATCGATTGGCACGTTGATCCGTGTATCTTCATTTGTTTTCCCAGCTAATCCGATCGTTAAGATTTGACGGTTTTTGGGATCAAGCATGACTTGTAACGGCAAACCATAACGTCGCAAGCTCTCTTCTTCTAGAGAACGGAATAATTGTCCTCTTACACCATCCAATGAAGGACGGAATTGATTTAATAATTTTTGTTTCTGTTTTTTCTTCATATGTTCTCTCCTTCGCTCATACCCTTTCGATTATAAGAAAAAAACAACCAAATGAAAAGGAGTAATGCAAAAAAACTTGCGTATACGCAAATTACAACAGAAAAATTTGCGTATTTTCCCGTTTTTTGAAAGAAAAATAAAAAATGGAACGGATTATGTATATATACATAATCCGTTCCATTCTTTCTATTTTTTCGGTATCAAGGCAAAAACAGGTAGTTCAGGTGAATAAATGACTTCATGTTCGTGCCAGGGTTTGACCATTAGCGAATGATCGAACCGTTTTTTCAGTTCTTCGATGATTTGATCATGTGTCCAGTTTCTTGCAGGAAAATGTTGGATTTTCTCTGCATCGATCAAAAAGACAAAATCGGAATGAAAAGTCTGGGTAACTTCTTCCGAGAGAGAATTCAAGCGTTCGATTGGATCCATAAAATCACCTTTCGACTTAAAATTGGGTAGTATCTGGGTCTTTTGCTTTGCCGACTACACCATCTAACTGATCGATTTGTTTCATTTCTTCTTCTGTTAATTCAAAATCAAATAATTCAGTATTTTCTTTGATTCTGCTTGGTGTCACTGACTTAGGAAGAGGAAGGAATTCGTGTTGCAGCGACCAACGCAAAGCAACTTGTGCAATCGTCTTGTCATGTGCTTCAGCGATTTGTTTCATTTCAGGCACATCGAAGATTTTACCAGTGCCTAATGGACTATATGCTTCGAGGATCATATCATGTTTTTTTGCATACTCAACTACAGTTGGCTGTAATTCGCCTGGTGCAAGGAAAACTTGATTGACCATCGGCATAATTTTTGCTGTTTTTGCTAGTGTATCTAGATGGTGGGGTAAGAAATTGCTCACACCGATTGCTTTTATTTTACCTGCTTCATACAGTTCTTCAAATGCTCGCCATGTATCTGCATTTGCTTGTTCCCAATTATCACGAAAAGCAACAGGGTTTGGCCAGTGGATCAAAAACAGATCTAAATAATCTGTTTGGAGCTTCTTCAATGATTCTTCAAAAGAAGACATCACAAGTTCATAGCTGTGGTTTGCATTCCATAATTTTGTTGTCAAGAATATCTCTTCTCTAGGAATTCCACTTTCCTTAATCGCTTGGCCGACACTTTCTTCATTCTTGTATCCTTGGGCAGTATCGATATGGCGATAACCTGCAGCCAGCGCTTCTTTAACAGAGGAAACAGCGACATCCCCATCAGGTGTTTGCCATGTGCCGAATCCTACTACCGGGATTTCGTAACCATTTGATAGACGATAAGTGCTTGTTAATGAATTCATACTTTCAGCTCCTTTTTTATTCGTTCAACTATAAGTGTAGCGCATTTTTCGAAAAAAAGAATCCATTTTGTTTCTACTCTTGAAATTTTTGTTTAAAAGAAAATGATTTTGATTCTGGTATTTTTGATTTTTTTTCCGTAAACTAAGACAGAAGGGAATGAGAAAATGGATATCTATTTAAAAAAAGCAATTCTGCATATTATTGACAGAGAAACTGGTTCTCCAGTCTTTTCACAAAAAGAGCTGGATCTGACAAAAGAATATATTCGTGATTTTCTTCAAAAGAAGATCCAAAAAATCTCTTCTGCTCAAACAAAAACTGGACAACTAGCAGAAGAAAGCATGATCGTTGAATCACTTAAAATCGCTCAAGAAAATTTTGTGGAAGCAAGTGAAGCAATCGTTCAGCGGTGGTTCGATATCTACCAAGAAAGTGAAGAAGCACCTAGTGCAGATGTATTTGTTGTTTTGTATGAATTAGATACAGTGATGTACTTATCTTTATTGAAAGTCAATTATCGTGAGGCTTACACTCACTTTGTTGAAGCAGACGAAGCAGGGATCGACAACCGCTTGATTTTGAATCGAGCAATTCTAGGGGCGAAAACACAAAAAGCAGATGAAGCATTCGCTGTGAATTTGACTGATTGGACCTACGAATTAATTGAAAAAAAATATGAGTTTTCTGGCAAAAAAGAGCTTTATTTTTCTGGAAGAGTGATCGAAAGTGTTCCTGCACCTTCTTTAGAAGAAAATGTAAAAGTGATCCAAAAAGTAGCCAAGCATCTTGGAAAAAAATTTGAGACAGAAGAATTTGATATCATGGCTGATTTGAAAGAAGCTGTCTATGATACGATAGAAGAAAAAGGTCGGTTGGATCATGAGATGATTGCGGAAAAAGTCTTCAAGGAAAACATCACGGCAAAAATGGCTTTTAAAGAAGAAGTACAAGAGCAAGGATTTGTCCCAGAAGCACCTCCTGTAAAAGAAGTACAAGAAATTTCTGAGAAAAAATTTGGAAAACAAAAATTCAAGCTATCAAACGGGATCGAACTGATCGTACCAGTAGATGTATATCGCAACCCAGATTTGATTGAATTTGTGAATAATCCGGATGGTACGATATCCGTGATGATCAAAAATGTGGATGAAGTATTGAATCGTTTATAAAAATGACTAGAACATTAGGTGTTCAAGTACCAGTGATCAGTTAAATGAATTGTGTCAAGAGAAGGATCGGAAAAGACGAATATAACAAAAAAAGAGCGTGAGACAAAAGTAAAGAACACTTTTGTCTCACGCTCTAAACACGTATAAATGGCGGAAGCAGAAGCAACTCCTTCGGAAATAAGCTGAAATTCACAAAAATTTGAAAAGCAATTTTCGTGAATTTCTTCTTATTTCTTGGAGTTAAACGCTTCTGTCCCAGCCTCTTTTTATCTAATAAAATTTTAAGACCATTTACTAATTATCGATTTTTTCTGCCGCATTTTTAGGCACTTCAGAAGCCTTTATTTCTTCCCAGCTTAATACACCTTTACGAGGATTGACTTTGAGTTTAAGATACGCATTCATCTTTAATGGATGTTCTCTTTCTTCGCGAAGCGTCACCTGTTTTTTTTCACCATCTTTATTATAAGCCGCTTGCTTGTAGGTATAAGTCGTGAATTTCTCTCCGCTATCTGCTTGGGTAGCTGACATTTCGCCATTCGTCGTGATTTTTGTATAATAAGCTTCGCCGCCGTAAAAATAATGATAAGCTGCAAAACTTCCGCCGAGAAATATGCCTAAAACGACAAGTACGCCAATTAATTTTTTCATGTACTTCACCTCTTTCCTTATTATTAACGAAATAGAAGATTTCGTCTATTGAAAGTTGTTGGCAACAGCTGAATTTTAAACTTTTCCTCATTTTGTTCTTATTGCTTCAAAAGAAAGTTAAGGACTATCTTGAAGTTTTTCTCAAAAAACACATTTTTTTTATTTATAAAAGGTACTTTTTTCGCGTATAAGACAAGCGAGTGCTCTTAGTTGACTTTGACCAATATTGACGTATAATAAGCTTAGTTCGAATCTTACAAAAAGTAAGTCGGACGTATTCTTTTTGATTTAGTCAAAAAAAGACTATAATAAAAAGGTGAGAGCTGAAATTTTTCAGTGATCTATATTATTTAGGAGGTTTGTAAATTATGGCAAAAGAACATTATGACAGAAGTAAACCACACGTTAACATTGGTACGATTGGACACGTTGACCATGGGAAAACTACTTTAACTGCTGCGATCACTACAGTATTAGGCAAAAAAGGCCTAGCAAATCCTCAAGACTATGCTAGTATTGATGCAGCTCCAGAAGAACGTGAACGTGGGATTACGATCAATACCGCACACGTAGAATATGAAACAGAAAAACGCCACTACGCGCATATTGATGCACCAGGACACGCGGACTATGTGAAAAACATGATTACAGGGGCAGCACAAATGGATGGTGCAATCTTAGTTGTTTCTGCAACTGACGGTCCGATGCCTCAAACACGTGAACACATTTTATTGTCACGCCAAGTTGGTGTAAAATACCTGATTGTTTTCTTGAACAAAGTTGATTTAGTCGATGATGAAGAATTGATCGATTTGGTAGAAATGGAAGTTCGCGAGTTATTGAGCGAATATGGTTTCCCAGGCGATGACACTCCTGTGATCAAAGGTTCCGCATTAAAAGCATTGCAAGGCGATCCAGATGCTGAAGCTGCTATTATGGAATTGATGGATACAGTAGATGAATATATCCCAACACCAGAACGTGATACAGATAAACCATTACTATTGCCAGTGGAAGACGTCTTCTCAATTACAGGTCGAGGAACTGTTGCCTCAGGTCGTATTGATCGTGGTGCTGTTCGTGTCGGTGATGAGGTAGAGATCGTAGGGATCAAACCTGAAACACAAAAAGCAGTTGTAACAGGTGTAGAAATGTTCCGTAAAACGTTAGATTACGGGGAAGCTGGGGATAACGTAGGCGTGTTGTTACGGGGGATCCAACGTGACGATATCGAACGTGGACAAGTACTTGCTAAACCAGGTTCCATTACTCCACATACAAAATTCAAAGCAGAAGTGTACGTGTTGACAAAAGAAGAAGGTGGACGTCATACTCCATTCTTCAACAACTATCGTCCACAGTTCTACTTCCGCACAACTGATGTTACAGGAACAATCACATTGCCAGAAGATACAGAAATGGTCATGCCTGGTGACAACGTGACGATTGATGTTGACTTGATCCATCCAATCGCTGTTGAAAACGGAACGACATTCTCAATTCGTGAAGGCGGACGGACAGTAGGTTCAGGTATCGTTACAGAGATCGAAGCATAAGAAACGCGACTCGAATATTTTGGTAATGAAAAATGTTTAAAATAAAAGAGCGGTCCAAACAGGATTTCTGTTTGGACCGCTCTTTGTTCTTCAATTGTATAAGAAGAGATTGTAGAAGCATGAACTTTCGTTTTACTTCAGTCTCTTTTATTCATCATGAGAGTGTTCATCTATCGGTATGCAGTTTTTAATACTTTCTTCGTATCCATTTTTTCAAACCACTTATTCTACCTTGTGTCTGCTCAACTGGCGCATTATCAATAATCAGCAAAGCAATCATAACATATGCAATCCAACTATCTCTAGAATATAGAGTATAACGTGAGACCCAGTTTGTAGCGTACTTGCTTTTATATTCTCTTAATCCATGGAAAGAATAAAAATGAGAACCAAACTCGTAAACCAAGTATGCAATCCTTTCCTGTAAAAAACTCTTTCTGGAAGTTCCGACATTTGAAAGAGGGGCCATCCCTAAATTGAACCATTGGATATGTTCTTCTTTCATATAGGCAAACAAATGCAAGAACAAGAAATCCATACTGCCAGAAGGTGCTTTTTTAGGATCATATCGCATCAGATCAATCGTTCCTACTTTATTGTTCGTGTAAGTAGGCATGATCGTTGCAAAAGCGACAATTTCTTCTTGGGTATTTTTGACAACTGCAATAGGCGCTCTTTGTAGATAATCTTCAGAGAAAAAGCCTAAAGAAAACCCTTTTTCCTTTCGTGAACCCAACCAATTATCAGAGATATTTTTGAAAGTACTCATTTGCTCAGTAGAAAATGGTGGTTGTAAGACATCAAATGTAAATCCTTCTCGTTCGATCCGATTCAAGACAGCACGAGTGCCCTTCATTTTTTTCCCTGAAGTTGTAAAACTATTCAGGTCTACATAAGCTTCTTCCCCCATCTTAATGAAATCGTAGCCGAATTCATGCAAAATCATAACAATCTCTTCGCTTGTTTCGTAGAAAACTGGTAAATAGCATAGTCGATCTGTTTCTTCGATAAAAGCTTCGATTGCTTCTGGAAAATCTTCTTTCTTACCAGAAGGATCACCCATTACAATACATTTATTATTGAAGCAAGCGAATTGGAGAAGAACAGTTGGTTCACCGTCTTTTTCATAGGCAAACATCCGCTTATCTTTTAAGAAGATCAATTGACTATCGGAGTTTCCTCCATAAGTTGTAAGGATCTTCAGGGCCTTTTCTTCATTAAAGGCTTCGCCAATCTGTTTCTTTTCTCCTTGAAGGAAATGAACAAATAGAACGATCATGAAACTAACAGCGATGATGGCCAACAATCCCGAAAACCAAATCTTTTCAGAAGGAAATAAGAAAAAGGAAATAAAATGGTGACGCCGATGAGGGAAATCCGGCAGATTGTATACCCCAATAACGATGTAAAGCAAGGACAGTGCACCAATAATGATTCCATCGATCGTACGCCACTCCCATGAATAGATCAATTGTTCCCGAAATAATTCGTTTTTAGAAGCAAGAATGATCAGAAGCAGAATAGACAAGAAAACCACCGGTGTGAAACTAAAATCACTTAATAAAACATAAAGTAAAGCTAGAACAATCAAGAAGATTGTAGGCAAATATGCTCGTTTCACACGTGCTGCGATCCCTCTGCCCATAATGATTAAAAGAAATCCCAATAGTATACTAGGAAATTGGATAATAAAATGAAATTTCAATGGGTTCAAACTATGAAGCCAGCGAAACTCTGTAAAAGCTTGCGGGATAGTGGCAGAAAGTACTAGCATGATTCCAGAAAAGTATAATAAGACAACCACGATTTTATGCGCAATTTCTGTTGCTAATTGTTTAGGGATACCAGAATAACGCTGATCAAAAGTGGAACCGATATTTTTGAAGAAAAAGACGATTCCAATCAAAAACGGAATGATGTAGTAGAACAGGCGATAGAGCAAGATCCACACAACGACTATTTCTCTTGGCACACCAATAGCGGACAACCCGATAATCATCATTACATCGAAACTCCCAATTTCTCCTGGAATCATAGACACGATTCCTATCACTGAAGCAGCAATGAATAACGGAATTGTTTGCCACAGATCAATCCGGATTTCCATTAAATAACCAACAGAAAGGAAACTAAACAGGACACCGGTCCATTCCAACAATGAAACTAGCAATAGCTGTCCTTGAGTTTTAAGTGAGGTACCACCAAGGAATCCTTTCTTTTTGAAAGTAGTAAATAAAAAGACGATAGGAAAATATAGACCGCCGCCGATCAACCATATCCAATATTGCTTCAAAAAAGGAGCAACTGGCGTGAAGACTACAAGTAAAAAAGAAAGCAGACTGTAAATAGAAAGTCCAGCCATCAAAAACAAGAAAACTTTCGATAATGCTTGGATCACGTTTCTGCTCTCTTTCTTTTGTCCATATAGTTCAGAGCGAAGCCCCACACTAACAAACCCGCCGAAACCGGCAATATTGTTGATTGTATTGATCAGCCAGCTTGTCTCAAACAAGTAACGAGGATTCTGCTTTTGTTCAAGCATCCGATTCAAAATAATATCATAACCAATCATAGGTAACACAGAGACAAGACCAATCAACAGCATAAGTCCGCTTTTCCATACAGGTATAGTGGCAAACGTTTCTCCTAATTGCTGGATAGATAGAGTTTTACCGATGGACATCAATTCACCGACAATAATGACAATGACAGAAATCAAAAAGATTGTTTTGAACAGTCCTAGGTGGTTTTTCAGCCATTGTATGGTATTTTTTAACAAATAAATCACCTTCTATTCCTAATAGTTATGTTTCAGAAAGAAATTGAAGAACTTCTCGATTGAAGCGTTCAGGATCTTTTCTAGCTAATTCATGTCCTTGTTCTTTCACAAGCACAAAGGAAGCTTTTGGTATAGTTTTAGCTATATACAAAGAATGTTTTAGCTTGATTACATCTTTTTTTCCCACGATGATCAAAGTGGGGGAGTTGATTTTTTTTAAATCATTTTCTGTAAGCCCGATGTCATGCAGCAAAAGTTTGATAACTAAAAGATTTTTGCGAAGACTTGGGCGAAATAAAGAGAGTAACCATACCCATGCATAATGAATATTACTGATGACTCTGGCAGAAAAACGAACGCCTTTAACAAGCGTGTTTCCAGAATTTAAAATCAATCGATGAACTTTTTTAGGGAAGCTGCTGGCAAATACCAGTGCTAGATTTGCTCCATCACTAAATCCAAGAAAATCTGCCTGATCCATTTTTTCCAGCAACATGATCGTATTCAGATCCTCGGCCATTAACTGAAAATTCAACATAGATGCTTCGTTTGTCGAACGACCATGTCCTCGGCTATCTACTAGATACACGGTATAGTAGCGTTCGAGTACAGGGACCTGTTCTGAAAAAAAGCGGCCGCTGCCGTCATTGCCATGCAGTAAAAAGAGAGGGAAGCCTTGACCGCTCTTTTCATAGTAAATTTCGCTCCCATCTGGCATTTTTGCATATTTCTTTTCTTTTTTCACATAATCACCTACTGTGTAAAGTATAACGATTATATCAATCATTGGGCAATTGTTTTTACTGAAAAACAACGATCATTTTCGTAAGATGACAAAAAATACAGGAAAATTCATTTTTTCTTAAGGCGTACACAGAAATCAAGGAAGAAATAGCCAAGAAGATAAAGAAATAGTAAGATAAAAAAAGATGTCAAAATAACTAGGTGATGAAATGAAGCGAAAACGATTATCTATTATCCGTATTCTTTTTTACATGATCATTCTGACGGTTATTGGTGCGGTGTTGTTTTTAGGAGGAAGAACTTATCGTTCGGTAAAACGAGTGGAAAGCTATCAAATAGAAATAACAACAGCTGCAAAAAATTATCATATGGAAAACTACGAGAATTTGATCAAGGCGATAATATTGACCGAATCAAAAGGAAAAGGGACAGATCTCATGCAGAGCTCGGAAAGTCTGCATGGAGAAGCTGAGATCATTGATAATCCAGCTGACAGTATTGATCAAGGTGTCAAATATTTGGCGGAAATGATAGTAGAAGCAAAGAAACAAGGATGCGATTTATGGACAGCTGTCCAAGCATATAATTTTGGGAAAGATTATATTGCCTATGTAAAAAATCATGGCGGAGAAAACACAGTAGAATTAGCAGAAGCGTATTCTAAAGATGTGCTGAGCCCACTTTTAGGAAATGAGGAAGGGAAACAATACCGATATTGGCGGATCCAGTCCTTGCTTTACAATGGCGGCTATCTCTATCATAATGGAGGTAACATGTTTTATCCTGATATTGTCAAAATGAATGAAAAAATAATAGAGACCTATGAAAAAGTCTTTAAGTAAAATAGCAGGAAATGTTCAATCATGAATAAAATTAAATGAAAGAAGGAGTGCGCAAATAGTGGAAAAAAGGCAAAAAATGGAAAATCAAAAAGTGGGGTACACAACCAAAGACTGGATGTTACGGTTTGTGAAGGGAATGTTTATCGGTTCAGGATTTATCTTGCCAGGAGTCAGCGGTGGTGCATTAGCAGCTGTCTTTGGCATGTATGAGCGGCTGATTTCTTTTTTAGCCCACCTTACAAAAAATTTCAAAGAAAATGTTTTGTTTTTTCTGCCTGTTGGTCTAGGCGGAGTGACAGGCATCTTTCTACTTTCTTTTTTAGTCAGTTTTTTATTAGGTGCGTATGAAACAACGATATTATGGTTTTTTGTCGGATGTATCGCTGGAACTGTTCCTGCGTTATGGAAAGAAGCAGGGAAAAAAGGAAGAGATACTTCTGATGTGATCATCATGGTTGTTACTTTTGTTCTGGCTTATTTGTTTTTATTATACGGCGCTCAATTATTTGACGGGCAAGTCGATCAGAATTTTGGAACATGGCTGATTGCCGGCGGATTGATTGGTTTGGGTATGATCGTCCCAGGATTGAGCCCTTCTAATTTTTTGGTGTATATGGGATTGTATAAAGCGATGGCTGACGGATTTAAAGAAGTACGACTTGAAGTGATTGTGCCGATCGGAATTGGTGGGATTCTTTGTGTTCTTGGATTGTCAAAAATCATGGATTACATTTTCTCAAAGGCATATAGCAAGCTATTCCATTTCATTTTAGGTGTAGTTTTTGCTTCAACGATTATGATCATTCCTACCGATTACGCGGGATTGGGAGTTGCTGGGGTACTAGCTTGTCCTGTTCTTTTTATAGCCGGTACAGCACTAGGTTGGTGGATGAGCCGTTTGGAGGAACAATATAAGTAAAGATAGATTGATAATAAAAACAGCACACGGGTGATTCAAACAAAAAGGTTGGCATCTTTTTTGTAAAATCATTCGTGTGTTTTTCTATAAATTTTATAAAAACAAGTTGTTTTTAATCTTGGAACACGCTAGACTTAAACACGTGATTATTTTTGAAAGTTGGCGGAAAATGGAGAAAAAGAAAATGAATGGACTTACACAGCAAGAGGTAGTTCAGAAAATGGCTTCTGGCCAGCAAAATGACTACCAGGAAGATGCATCAAAAAGTACAAAACAAATATTCAGCGATAATATATTGACGTTATTCAATTTTCTGAACTTTGGTATTGGGATTTGTCTGTTATTTGTAGGTGCGTATTCCAACATGGCGTATTTAGCAATTATTGTCGTCAATATCGTTATTGGAATTTATCAAGAAATACATGCAAGAAATCTTGTACGGAAATTATCGATTGTTTCCCAATCAGAAGTACTAGTGATCCGGGACGGTAAAGAACAATCGATTTCTACTAAAGAGCTGGTATTAGGAGATTTGGTAAAAATTGGAGCAGGAGAACAGATACCAGCCGATTTACAGGTTATATCTGGACGGGCAGAAGCAAATGAAGCTCTTCTGACAGGCGAATCTGATTTGATTGTCAAAGAAACTGGAGCTGAATTGCTTTCTGGAAGCTTTTTGACAAGCGGTTCTGTCATGGCTGAAGTTATCCGAGTAGGTGCAGATAATTATGCTGTCCGCTTGACTAGCGAGGCAAAGACTCACAAAGCTATTCGTTCTGAACTTGTAGATTCGATTCGCAAAGTATCCAAATTCACTAGTTTCGTGATTATTCCTTTGGGGATCATACTATTTTTGGAAGCACTGTTCATCCGCGATGCTTCTATCAAAATTTCTGTTATTGCATCTGCAGCAGCTTTGTTAGGCATGCTTCCAAAGGGTTTGGTATTGCTAATAAGTATTGCATTAACGACAGGGGTAACCAAACTGGCAAAAAAACGAATCCTTGTTCAAGACATGTATTCAATTGAAACGCTGGCCCATGTCGATACATTATGCTTGGATAAAACAGGGACCATTACTGAAGGAAAAATGAGTATCCAGCGGGTAGAAGCACTACATCCGCTGTACGAGAAAGCCATCCCAGAAATTATGGGGACGTATCTGGCAGAAAGCAGTGATAACAACATCACTATGCGGGCTATGAGAGATTATTTTGAGCTTTCTAATCGGTATGATGTGACAAACAAAGTCGCATTTTCTTCTGATCGCAAATGGGGCGCGATGGAATTTCCAGAACTGGGAGTCGTGTACGTAGGAGCGCCTGAACGTTTGGTGGAAGAAGATCGGCTTCCGGACAGTCTAAAAACAGCCCAAGCGAATGGCTATCGCGTACTTATGTTAGGGATCGCTCCAAATCAGCAATTGAACGAAGAAAAACCAGCATTTGTTGAGCCGGTTGCTCTGTTTGAAATCGATGATCCAATCCGAAAAAACGCTCAAGAAACACTAGCTTATCTTCATGAGGAAGGTGTGGATCTGAAAGTGATTTCTGGAGACAATCCTTTTACTGTCTCCAATATCGCTAGACGTGCAGGATTACCGAATTATGATGCGTATGTCGATCTTTCTCAAATTACTGAAGAAATGGAAGTGCGAGAAGCTGCTCATCGCTATACGGTTTTTGGACGAGTGAGTCCTCAGCAAAAGAAATTGCTGGTAAATGAATTGAAAGAAAGCGGCAGAACGGTTGCAATGACAGGCGACGGTGTGAATGATGTTTTGGCGTTAAGAGAAGCAGATTGTAGCATTGCTATGGCAGAAGGTGATGGAGCAACACGTCAGATTGCGAATCTGGTATTGTTGGACTCTGATTTTACTACATTGCCAGAAGTCCTGTTTGAAGGACGCCGAGTGGTCAACAATGTGACGAAAGTCTCAGGCATCTTTTTTATCAAAACGATTTATTCATTTATTTTATCGATTATATGTGCCGTTACAGCAATTGGATTTCCGTTTATCCCTATCCAAATCACGCTGATTGATTTAGCGATTGAAGGGTATCCTTCCTTCTTTTTATCTTTTGAACAAGATAAAAGAAAAATCACTTACCGTTATTTGCCTACAGCACTTATTAATGCTTTACCAAATGCCTTGCTTGTAGTAGTGAATATCATTGCGGTGTATCTACTTGGAAAAACATTCGCATGGGGAAATGCTGAAACTACTACTTTGATGTATTACTTGCTGATTGGGATCAGTTGCATGGCAGTTGTAAAAGCTTGTTATCCCTTCAACCCATTGCGCATCTTCCTAGCAGTAACGACGATCGTAGGGATATATGTAGCTGCAATGCTGTTCCATGGAATTTTGGAAGTAAACTTAGGGTTGGGAGAGAGCGTAGGATACTTCTTTGTATTCATGCTCGTAAATATTGTTCTTCGAGTTTTGTACTGGAAGGCTGATATTCAAAATCAGTTACTGAAAAGAGTAGCAAATTGATGCTTAATGAGATAGAAATGTGTTATACTTGAAAAAGCAATGAAATATGATACAATCAAACATGTATAATTGTGTCCTTTAAAATCGCACTGATTTCAGTTAGTGCGATTTTTTACCGGTTATTCTCCTGAAATATCTTCTGTTAAACCCAAAAGATATCAATAGAGCAGGGGGTGAAAAAATGGCTCAACGGATTCCTCAAGAGGTTATCGAAACAGTACGCAGTCAAACGAATATCGTTGAGGTGATTGGACAATATGTCCAGTTGAAAAAGTCTGGTAAAAATTACTTGGGGCTGTGTCCTTTTCATGAAGAACGTACACCGTCTTTTTCTGTTGCAGAAGACAAGCAGATTTTTCATTGCTTTGGTTGTGGTAAGGGCGGAAACGTGTTTACTTTTCTTCAAGAACTAGAAGGTCTAAGTTTTCCAGAAGCAGTGGTAAAAGTGGCAGACTTCGAACAGATACCGTTAGAAGATCAATGGCGTCAGCGTACTATAGCTGTCCAAAATCCTGAATCTGCTACGGGGAAACTGATTGCTGCTCATGAAAAAGCAGCGGAAATCTATCATCACATGCTATTGCATACAAAAGCTGGACAGCCAGCTTTAGAATATTTGCAAAGTCGTGGGTTGTCTTTAGAATTAATTGAAGAATTCAACATAGGTTTTGCACCTAATGAGCGTTCTTTTCTTCAGCAAGTATTCAAGAATGAATCAATTTCAAATGAATTGTTAGAACGCTCTGGATTGTTTGTCACGCATGATGATGGCCGTATGTCTGATCGTTTTTATCAAAGAGTGATGTTTCCACTTCGTAATTCTCAAGGCCAGACGATCGGTTTTTCAGGACGCTGGCTTGCACCTGAAAAAGGGCAGGAAAAAGATCAGCCCAAATACTTGAATAGTCCAGAAACAGAACTGTTCAATAAAAGACAAGTTTTATTTAATCTTGATAAAGCAAGAAGCGATATCCGGAAAAACGGAGAAATTTTGTTGTTCGAAGGGTTTATGGATGTGATTGCTGCATGGCAGGCTGGTATCAAAACTGGATTAGCTTCTATGGGGACAAGTCTAACAGCTCAACAGATCCAACAAATGGAAAAGCTGACGAAAGAATTGGTCTTTTGCTATGACGGAGACAACGCAGGTTTTGAAGCAACCAATCGAGGCATTGAATTGCTTCGGCAAAACAGTCGCTTAGCACTTTCTGTCGTAGTCGTTCCAGAAAAGCTTGATCCTGATGAATATCTCCGTAAGTATGGAGAAGCATCTTTCCAAGAATTAGTGGCTCATGGGCGCGAAACAGTCTTTACTTTTAAATCACGTTATTTAAAACAAGGGAAAAATTTAGATAATGAAAAAGACAAGATCGAATACCTCGAAGAATTACTAGTTGAACTTAGTCGAGTTGTTTCACCAATCGAACAAGATATGTATCTATCTCAACTGTCAACAGAGTTTCAGATCGGCAGAGAGACGATACAAAAACAACTGCGCGATCTTCGAAGGACAAATCAGCAAAATCGTCAAGAACCTCAGAAAAGTCAACACACTCAGGTTACGAGACAAGAAACTGCACGAAAAAAGAGACCATTGACGCAAGTAGAAAAGGCAGAGCAGATTCTATTATATCGTGCATTTAAAGAAGTTTCTGTCCGTAATATTTTAAAAGAACGAGAATTTCAGTTTATTCATGATGCATATGCAGAAGTTTATTTTTTATTCGATGCATATGTCTCACAACATTATGAATTCAACCTTGCAGAGTTTTTAGACTTTTTGCAAGATGAAAATTTAAGGCGGTTGGTGGTGGAAATCGAATATTTACCGGTGGCAGAAGAAAGTTCGCCACGAGAAATCCAAGACTTGCTAGATGTGATCAGCAAATCTGGCTTAGCTGATGAAATAACATTAAAAAAACAAATGCAGCAAGAAGCCAGACGAACTGGAAACAAACAGCTTGAGCTTGAATTGACGATTGAAATCATCAATTTAACGAAACAGTTAAAACAAGCCAAATAGCTACTCAAGGGGGGCCTTCTTTTATGGCAAATGGAACAGATAAAAAAACGTATGAAGCAGCAGTAGCAGCTTTCATCAAAGAAAACAAACCCAAACGACAAGTTGTATATGATGATTTATCCAATCAGCTTGCTACACCATTCACTTTGAATGCAGATGAAATGGACAAATTGATCCAAAAGATTGAAGACGCAGGTATCAGTGTGGTGGATGAAAATGGTGATCCATCAATTCACAGCTTGAAGAGTGCTGAGAAAAAAGCTGAACAAGCAAAAACAGAAGATCTATCTGCGCCAACCGGTGTAAAAATCAATGACCCGGTTCGTATGTATCTGAAAGAAATTGGCCGTGTCTCCCTTTTAACTGCGGAAGAAGAAGTAGCGTTAGCATTGAAAATCGAAGAAGGCGACCAAGAAGCGAAACAGCGTCTGGCAGAAGCAAACCTTCGTTTAGTAGTAAGTATCGCTAAACGTTATGTAGGACGAGGCATGCAGTTCCTTGACTTGATCCAAGAAGGAAACATGGGACTGATGAAGGCAGTTGAAAAATTTGACTACCGCAAAGGATTTAAGTTTTCAACCTATGCTACATGGTGGATTCGTCAAGCCATCACTCGAGCAATCGCTGACCAAGCACGTACGATCCGTATTCCAGTTCATATGGTTGAAACAATTAATAAATTGATACGTATCCAACGTCAATTGCTGCAAGACCTTGGAAGAGAACCTACGCCAGAAGAAATCGGTGCGGAAATGGATCTTCCAACAGAAAAAGTCCGAGAAATCTTGAAAATCGCGCAAGAACCTGTTTCACTTGAAACGCCAATCGGTGAAGAAGATGACTCTCACTTAGGTGATTTCATAGAAGACCAGGAAGCAACAAGTCCAGCAGAACACGCAGCTTATGAGTTACTAAAAGAACAATTGGAAGATGTACTAGATACATTGACTGACCGGGAGGAAAATGTCCTTCGCTTACGTTTTGGTTTAGATGATGGCCGGACGAGAACATTGGAAGAAGTAGGGAAAGTATTTGGTGTTACTCGGGAACGTATTCGTCAGATCGAGGCTAAAGCATTAAGAAAATTGCGCCATCCTTCTCGTTCAAAACAATTAAAAGATTTCTTAGAATAAGCATGAACTATTGACCAGAAGAGAAATCAGTAAAACTGTTTGGTTTATTTTAAAAGAAAAAAAGCTTGAGACTACGCAGTCTCAAGCTTTTTTTTCTATAGGAAGGAAATTCATTCATTATTTTTAAGTAAATCCTAAAAATAAGCTATTGGCGTGACGTATAGAATATGATAGATTAAATGGTAGCGTAAACCTAGTAAAGGAGCCGATCGCTAAGTGATGAAAAAATGTCCAAATTGCGGATCGAAAAAAATGGAGCAGAATACTATCTGTCCAGACTGCGGTCATCAAATAACTGCAGAAGATCAGCAAATAAAAGAATCAATTGAAGAAACAAATACAGATGCAGCTATGCAGGATAAATCAACTGAAGATGCAGTCTTTCCTGATACAGAATTAAACGATCCAATCGAATGGTCGGAATTGAAAGATTTACCTCTAGAATCTGTAATGGAATTATTCGAAAAAGCAGAACCAGAAGACGAAGAACCACCTGCTCACGATCAAGTAACTAATATAGAGAAAAATGAACAGAAGAAAGCAACTGTTCATGAGACTTCGGAAGAATCAGGAAAGAATCAAGAAGAAACGCTTGAATCAAAACAAAAAAGAAGAGTAGCTGAACTGAAAGAAATCGTCGATAATGAGGAAGAAAATTCGATACTATCCGCTTATATCAAAGCACATCGTGAAGATACAAAAGAAGAGCACGCGAAAGAGCTGCTCAAAATGATCAGTGAAAAAATTGCACAGGAAAACAAAGTAGAGCCAGAACATGAAGCTGAAAAAGACACTGAAAAAGACATTAGTGGAGTAAACGCTGCAGGTAAAGAATCATTAAAAACGAATGATCTAAAAACGAATGATCTAAAAACGGATATCCCGGAAAAAACTGAAACATTGTCTGAAAAACAATCAGAAGACGAGAAATCGAATGGGTTGCCGGAAGCAGATAAAAAAGAAATGCTCGAAAAAGCAGACAAGAAGGCAACAGAGTCGGATGGAATAAATAATGAAGCCGATGCTGAAACTCAATCTGCAAGTGAAGATAGCACTGCTCTTGAAGCTAAAATAGAAAAAGAAGAGAACCAGCCTGAGCTGATTGAAGCAGAAACAGAACCAATAACAATCGTGCCAAATACTGAAAAAACGCCTCAAGAATTAAACCCAGAAAAAAAAGATTTAGATAAGACACAAAAGAAAAAATCAAAAAAAGTGCCGTATCTCGCTTTAGCAGCAGTTCTTCTACTAGGTGGGGGAGGCTGGGCTTATTATGACCATCATCAAAAAGTAGAAGCCGAAGTAGCAGCAGAAGCAAAAAGACAGCAACAAATGGAAGAACTTCATGAGAAACTTGCTGCCTTTTATACAGATGATCACCATCAATTTATTCGTGCAGATATGATTCATCAAGATTTATCAAAACTAAAAAATGATTTATCCAGTCTTAAGAATGAAAAAGGATATTCAGAGTTAGAAACAACTTACCAAGATATCCAATCTAAGATCCGAGATATCCAAAAAGTGAATGAGTGGTTCATAGCACCTGCCATCGTCGATGATCATCTAGCAGATGACATCAAGTTGAAAGCAGATAAAGAGATCCAAGCAATCGAAACGGATAACACAGATTTTGGAAAATTGATTCAACAAGCACAAACAGAAGCTAAAAATCAATATGCTGAATTGCAAACAGCTAAAGAAAAAACAGCTATAGTCTTTAAAGACGGAAAAGTAGTGGATTCAGCAACACGCGACCAATACAAGACGGCAAAAGAAGCAGTAGAAAAAGTGAAAAATACAGATCTATCTGCTCAGTTGAATGAACAATTGCAACAAGTAGATAAGATGCTCACTGATAAAGAGAAAAAAGAAGAAGAGGAAAAGAAAAAAGCAGAAGAAGCGAAAAAAGCAGCTGAAGAACAAGCAAAACAAGCCGCTCAAGCAGCAGCTGCAGCTCAAGCCGCTCAACAAGCTGCGGTCGCACAAGCAGCACAGCAAGAAGCGGCATCCTCGACCCCTTCCTCTTCAAACTCAGCGAATCAGCCAATCAAATCTGCCAGAGCAAGTGATATTGCCGATGCATCTAATCCAGCATGGACGTGGGCACCAGGTGTCCAAAGCAAAGTGATTGCTACATGTATCCAACGTGGATATATCGTTGAAGGAGGATACAGATTAGAAAAAGCCAGAATCGAAAATGGGGAAGGCTATTACAATCTATATGCCACTTCAACAAAATCTGCATTGATGAAAGGCATTGGAGAAAGTGCTTTGCCATTTTACATCGTAACCATCAACTGTAAAACTGGATGGTTCGGAGGAAATGGGAGCAATTAATTTTAGGCAAATGAAAGAGGCTGTGAGCCTGCCGTTTAACACCGTTTATTCGAAAAAGGGGAGTATGACACAACTGTTGTCATACTCCTTTTTTCACCTTTCCAAACCAAGGCTCAGCTATTCAAGTAGATAACATTATGTTATGATAGCAAAGAAATGTATTAAGAAAACCTTTCACTATAGAGGGAGAAAAAAATGAACGATTTATTAGCAACTATATTTACAGGTATTATTATTGATGAAAATGAAAAAAACTACTTTGTCCAAAAAAACGGACAAACCTTTGGCTTAAGCAAATCAGAAGGTGAACACAAAATCGGTGAAGCAGTGGAAGGATTCGGCTACCAAAATCAAAAACATGAAAATCGGATCACTACACAAATTCCTAAAAGCCGTATCGGTCATTACGCTTTTGGAATCGTTACTGCTACACGAAAAGATTTAGGTGCGTTTGTCGATATCGGTCTTCCAGATAAAGACTTTGTCGTATCTCTTGATGAATTGCCGACAATGACAGAGCTATGGCCTAAAAAAGGGGATCGCTTGATGATTTCCCTTAGAGTTGATGCAAAAGACCGTATTTGGGGCAGTTTAGCAGATGAAAAAATATTCAAATCTTTAAGCAAATATGGAACAGAAGAAATGAAAAACAAAGATGTGATAGGAACAGCATACCGCTTGAAATTAACAGGTACGTACGTTTTAACGGAAGATTTCTATCTTGGGTTTATCCATCCTTCTGAACGATATAATGAACCTCGTCTAGGCGAGCAAATAAAAGGTCGAGTGATTGGTGTCCGACCAGACGGTGTACTGAATCTTTCATTGAAGCCAAGAGCATATGAAGCTATATCAGATGATGCACAAATGATTTTAACCATTTTAGAACGTTCTGCAGATCAGCAAATCAACTTTACAGATAAATCGGATCCAGAAGAAATCATGAAAGCTTTTGGTATCAGCAAAGGAGCATTTAAGCGCGCATTAGGTAATCTTTTGAAACAAGGATTGATTACACAAGAAAACGGTGTGACAAAACTAGTCAAAAAATCTAATTGAGAATCCCTTGCATGTTTTTCTTAACTAGCTTATAATAATTTTAATTAACATAGTGTTATATCTTTTTTTATTTGTAATTATTATAAATTGTTGGGGTTGAGTAAATGGTCATGAATGCTATTTCGGCGATGAAAAAAACAAAACAGCAGCTACATGAAGCGGGGTTTAAGCTGACACCGCAAAGAGAAGCTACTCTGCTTGTGCTTTTGGAAAATGAGAAAGAGCATTTATCTGCAGAAGAAATCTTCTTTTTAGTGAAAAAAAAGAGTCCGGAAATTGGACTTGCTACTGTTTATCGAACCCTTGAAATCTTGACAGAATTGAAAATTGTCGATAAAGTAAGTTTTAATGATGGATTAGCCCGTTATGATTTGAGAAAAGAAGGCGCCAAACATTTCCATCATCATTTACTATGCTTGAACTGCGGCACGATCGAGGAAGTAGAAGAGGATCTTTTACTTGAAGTGGAGCAAGTAGTAGAAGAACGTTATCATTTTTTAGTAAAAGATCATCGGCTAACGTTCCATGGAATCTGTCAGGAATGCTATGAAAAAGAAAAAAGAAACCAGTCCGTCTGAGTGTCTAGACGGCTTTTTCTTTGCTCAGATTATGGAAAAAGACTATCAGAATGAAGCGGTATCTGATATGATAGAGAGGCATGAGGGGGATTATTATGAAAGAGCAAATCAACGATTATCTCCACTACTTGAATATTGAACGGGGATTGTCCGCCAATACACGACAAAGCTATGAACGTGATTTGGAACAGTACTTGCATTTTCTACAGGAGCAGAAAATTGCTTCATGGCAGGATGTCGATCGCTTTTTAGTCATCCGTTTTCTGGAGAAGTTGCATGAAGAAAAAAAAGCGACAGCAACTGTTACTCGGATGATCTCAAGTCTCAGAAGATTCCATCAGTTTTTACGGCAAGAGCGTATCACTGATCATGATCCGATGCAACATATCGATACGCCGAAGAAAGCACAGAAATTACCAAGTACATTGACTCTGACAGAAGTAGAAAAGCTGATTGAAGCACCTGATACGACAAAAACGTTAGGGATAAGAGATCGTGCAATCTTGGAAGTCATGTATGCTACAGGGATGCGCGTCAGTGAATTGATTGGATTGAAATTGGGAGATCTTCATCTTTCTCTTGGACTGGTACAGACAGTTGGAAAAGGAGATAAAGAGCGGATCATTCCTTTAGGTGATTATGCGATCCAATGGCTGGAACGCTACTTAGACGAAGCACGTCCATTACTTGTAAAGGACGCATCTGAAATGCATGTATTTGTCAATAATCATGGGAAAGGTCTTTCTCGGCAAGGAATCTGGAAAAATCTGAAGCAGCTAGTACGAGAGGCTGGGATTTACAAAGAAGTAACACCACATACGCTGCGGCATAGCTTTGCCACACATCTGCTAGAAAATGGAGCTGATTTGCGGACAGTACAGGAATTGTTAGGTCACGCGGATATCTCTACGACTCAGATTTATACACATATCACGAAGAAAAGAATGACGGATGTTTATAAGCAGCATTTTCCAAGGGCTTAGTCATAGGAAGGTGAGAAGATGTTAACACATTACCGGAAAGAAAACCGTAAAATTGCTATGGGACTATTGAGTTTCCATAAGAAACTGACAGGTAAAACTTCTTTGTTGAAGGAGATTGATACGTACGAATCTGAAGACGATTATGAACTTTTTTTCTTTACGCCAGAAGGTTCAACCAACATTCAAGGGATTATTGGTGTTTACTGGGCAACGAACGATCAGCTGATCATCCATGACATTTCTTTGAATCCGTCTTATCGCGGTGAGAATATGGGCTTTCAAATGTTAGATGAATTACAGGAAAAGTACCCGGATGTCTCCATCCGTGCAACTGAAATCACAGAGCCTTACATTGGAAAATGGCTAGCAAAGAAAAAGAAGAAAGAGTGAATGAGTTGACGGAGATCAATATTAAATTAGATGTATTCGAAGGTCCTCTCGATCTGCTGCTTCATCTGATTCAGCAAATGGAAATCGATATATATGATATACCGATCGCTACGATCACGGAGCAATATATGAATTATATCCATACAATGAAAACACTAGAGCTAGCTGTTGCAGGAGAATACTTAGTGATGGCTGCTACATTGATGGCAATCAAAAGCAAGACATTGCTTCCTGTCCAAGAATTCGTCACAGATGATGAAGAATTATGGGAAGAAGATCCTCGAGAAGAATTGGTCACTCAGCTTTTAGAATACCGTAAATATAAATATGCAGCTGAAAGACTGACAGAAAAAGCAGAGGAACGAAGTCTTTATTACACAAAAGAACCTATGAACATCGATGGGTTAGCGGATGCTGAAAAGCCGTTGAAGCGAGGACAAGTCAAAAAAATCGATTTGATCCGTGCCATGCAGAAAATCTTAGAACGTAAGAAATTTTCTCAAAAAGTGGAAAAAACGATCACGCCCGATGACACAACGATCGAAGAACGAATGGTATTTATCGAAGAGCGTATAAAAAGAAATGCGCATGGCTGTACTTTCGATTCTTTTTTTGAGTCACCTTCTAAAAGTGAAGTTGTCACTACTTTTATGGCTTTGCTAGAATTGATGAAAAAAGGGCAGATCATTGCGCAACAAAAAGAAAACTATGAATCAATTATGCTTTATCCAGCAGTAGGAGATACCGAACATGACGAAATTAAGTGAACTTGAAGCCCTTCTTTTTATTGTTGGCGAGGAAGGGATCAGTAATGAAGAATTAAGCGGACTGTTAAATCTCAGCGAAGCAGAAGTCACAAGTTTAGTGAAAGAATTAAAAGAATCTTACACTCAAAACTCGCACTCAGCTTTGCATATTTTTGAAACGGAAAGCCATTATGTATTAACGACTAAAAAAGAGCTGGCTCCCTTACTTAAGCGATATGCGCAAGGGACATCAAACACATTATCTCAAGCCGCTGTCGAAACCTTAGCAATCATCGCTTATAAACAGCCAATCACAAGAGCTGAAATCGAGCAGATTCGAGGAGTTCAGGTTTCAGGAGCGGTACAGCGTCTAGCTGCCCATAAACTGATTGAAGAAAAAGGTAGAGTAGAAGGGCCAGGTCGGCCGATATTATATGGAACAACTGGCTACTTCTTAGATTATTTTGGTTTGAAATCATTAGAAGAACTGCCTGATACACAAGAAATGGAAATTTCACTTGAAGAAGACGTGTCACCAGATCTATTCTTTGATGGAATGAATAAAGGAGAATAATTGTAATGGAAAGATTGCAGAAAGTAATTGCCCACGCTGGCATCACTTCTCGTCGAAAAGCAGAAGAATTCATCCTTGCAGGACGTGTAAAAGTAAACGGACAAGTTGTAAGGGAATTAGGGATAAAAGTTGGGAAACATGACACTGTGGAAGTGGATGAAGTCCCAATTTATCAAGAAGAATACGGTTATTATTTATTGTACAAACCTAAAGGAGTTATTTCTGCTGTTGCAGATGACAAAGGAAGAAAAGTTGTTACGGATCTTTTGCCGATGGTAAAAGAACGTATCTATCCTGTAGGTCGACTGGATTACGATACTTCGGGGATCTTGCTACTGACAAATGATGGAGATTTTGCTCAGCGCCTGACACATCCAAAACATGAAGTGGATAAAGTTTACGTTGCAAAGGTAAAAGGGATCGCTACAAAATCGATGCTTGCACCTTTGACAAAAGGAATAAAGATCGAAGGACGAAAAACATCTCCAGCTAAATTCCAAATTTTATCAGTGGATCCTAAGACAAACCACAGTATCGTGGAATTGACGATCCACGAAGGACGTAATCATCAAGTGAAAAATATGCTTCAAGCAGTTGGTCTTCCTGTGCAAAAACTAAAACGTGAAAAATACGGAGATCTGACTTTACAAGGCCTACGTCCTGGGGATTACCGTGAACTGAACAAAAAAGAAGTCAGCAGTTTGCTGAACCACTCAAAATGAGCACTTACTTTTTATAAGTGTTAGATGTTGCGTTTTTTGAATAGATATGTATAATGAATATGTAAACAAAAATTATATAAGGTTCGTCTTCAGGGGCAGGGTGAAATTCCCGACCGGTGGTTATAGTCCACGACCTATTTTGCAAAAAATAGCTGAATCGGTGAAATTCCGATACCGACAGTATAGTCTGGATAAAGAAGATAGAGCTTATTTGACGACGCTTGATCAAATAACTCTAACTCTATTTTCCCTGGAAAATAGAGTTTTTTCATTTGGAGAGAAACGTCAAAAAGTTCGCTGAAGAGGAGTCCTAACAGGAGGATTTCAAATGAAGAACACCCGTGTACAGAAAATGGTTGCAGTAGCGATGTTTGCTGCGATCGCGTTAGTTTTACAGTATTTTGCTTTTCCGATCATGCCGGCTTTTAGTTTTTTGAAGATCGATTTTAGTGATATCCCGGTATTGATCAGCATGTTCTTATTCGGTCCAGCGGCCGGAGTTGCAACAGCGTTCTTGCGTTCAGTATTACATCTGCTGACTACAGGTTTTTCTCCGGATAATTTGGTAGGAGACACTGCTAGTTTCTTATCAACAACGATCTTTACATTCCCGATTTATTATTTCTTTAGTGTAAAGAAACAGCATAAAGGAAGAAACAAATTTTTAGGTGTCATTACAGGAACCATCGCTCTAACTATTTTTATGAGTATCGCAAATTATTTCGTTATTACGCCTCTTTACTTAATGTTTTTAGGACTGAACGCAACACAGATGCTAGGCATGTCTTTAGCAAACTATGTACTGATTGGGATCGTTCCTTTCAACTTGATCAAAGGATTCATCGTGAGCGCTGTCTTTTTAGTGCTGCATGCGCAACTTCTTCCATGGTTAAGTCGAAAACAACATCAGTTCGAACAACGTCATACAGCAGTCAAATAAATATCAAAAAGATCAAGAAATTTCTTGGTCTTTTTTTTTGGAAAAAAATACAAGACATGCAATAATGTAAACGTTTTATTTGTTTGTTTTGAGTATTTTTTTGATTTATGCATAAAAATCAATCAATTCTTTGCAAATGTGAAATTCTTCTCCTTTTAAAAGACGAAAATGTTTGTTTATAAAAAAAAGGAAACGCTACAATGAAAAAGAAGAAAGCTTTAAAAACCTGAAAAAAGAGGAGGGAATAGGGAAAAACGAACTTTTTGAACAAAAGTTTTACAAAATGCGTGTTATTATTTTTGTTCTGATACTCTTTTTGATAAAATAACATTAGAGCCAAAATTGTTGTCTCTAACGGAAAAGAAAGGAAGAAGAAGATGGAACAAACAAAAAAGAAAAAATTTCAAATGCCTTCAGCGTATACGGTCTTATTTATTATTATTGCAGTAATCGCTGTACTTACTTGGTTTATACCAGCTGGGCACTATAGTGTAGACGATGCAGGCAACATCGTCGCTGGATCATATGAACGAGTACAACAAAATCCTCAAGGGCTGTGGGATATTTTCATGGCGCCAATCAATGGGATGTTAGGTGTACCAGCGGGGGAGCTAACTAAAGAAACACCTGCTGCAATCCCAATCTCTTTCTTCATTTTGGTTGTTGGTGGATTTTTAGGTATTATCAACAAAACAGGGGCACTAGATGCCGGGATTGCTTCAGTTGTGAAGAAATTCAAAGGAAAAGAAAAAATGCTTATTCCAGTATTGATGCTGTTATTTGCATTAGGCGGCTCTACTTACGGAATGGCAGAAGAAACGATTCCATTCTATGCTTTACTGATCCCAGTTATGATGGCTGTAGGCTTTGATACAGTAGTAGCAGTAGCAATCGTATTAGTAGGGTCTCAAGTAGGCTGTCTAGCTTCAACGGTAAATCCTTTTGCAACAGGCGTAGCTTCACAAGCTGTTGGGATTTCGATGGGTGAAGGTATTGGTCTTCGATTCTTGATGTTCGTTATTTTGTTAGCTATTTCTATTGTATATGTGTATCGTTATGCATCAAAGATCGAAAAAGATCCAACAAAATCATTAGTATACAACCAACGTAAAGAAGATATGAAGCATTTCGATATTGAAGCAATCGGTCGTCAAGAAGTAATCACGAAAAAACAAAAACATGTTAATGTATTGTTCTTTATTACTTTTGGTATCATGATCATCAGTTTGATTCCTTGGACAACCTTGAATGCGAATTTCACGATTTTTGAATCATTGACAAACTGGTTAACAAACCTTCCGGTACTAGGTACTGTTCTAGGTAAAAACATGCTTCCATTAGGTGACTGGTACTTCCCAGAAATTACTATGTTATTCTTAGTAATGTCCATCGTAGTAGCAATCACTTATGGCATGAAAGAGTCTGAATTTGTCTCTGAATTTTTAGCTGGTGCTTCTGATTTGATCGGTGTAGCAATCGTAGTAGCTGTTGCTCGTGGTATCCAAGTGGTTATGAACAATGGATTAATCACAGACACCATCTTACATTGGGGCGAACAAGGATTAAGTTCATTATCTTCAAGTGTATTCATCATTATTACATTTATTTTCTATATCCCTATGTCATTCTTGATTCCTTCAACTTCCGGCTTAGCTGCTGCAACAATGGGAATCATGGGACCTATGGGTGAATTTGCCGGCGTCGGTAAGGATTTAGTAATCACTGCTTATCAATCTGCATCTGGTTTAGTAAACTTAATTACACCAACATCTGCTATCGTAATGGGTGCTGTAGCAATTGCTCGTTTCGATGTTTCAGTGTGGTGGAAATTTACCGGTAAATTAATTGCGATATTATTTGTAGCCATCTGTGTGATCCTAGGTGTAGCAGCAATGTTCTAAACCTAGACAAATACAGGTACAAGGTCTATCATAAGAATGAAGAAACCGATAAACGGCTATCGATAAGCACGTGGACAAGTCAATAGCTCCATTCAGTGAGTGTTTTTTCTTTCATCATTTGTTAAGAACATTCTCCTTGCTGATGGAGCAGGCTTAAAACGTCATTATTTGAGAAGAAGAGGTTGTGTCGGAGGAATTTGACATGACCCTTTTTAACATATTAGGAGGATAATATCATGAAAAAATTTGTGACAGAACAACATCATGAACAAGCATTAGAATCATTGAGCGAATTGATCCGAATTCCTTCCGTACTAGATGAAGCAGATTCAGGACAAGGACATCCCTTCGGTAAAAAAGTGATTGAAGCTTTGGATAAAGTATTGGAAATCAGTGAAAAGCTAGGATTTAGAACATTTAAAGATCCAGAAGGCTATTACGGTTATTCAGAGATTGGCTCTGGAGATGAATTATTCGGTATCTTGTGCCATATGGACGTTGTTCCAGCAGGGGACGAAAATAATTGGGAAACAAAACCATTCGATCCAACTATAAAAGACGGCTGGTTAGTTGGTCGCGGATCCCAAGATGACAAAGGTCCTTCTATTGCGGCAATGTATGCCGTCAAAGCTTTGATTGATGCTGGCGTGGAATTCAAGACACGTATTCGTTTTATCTTTGGTACAGATGAAGAAAATTTATGGCGTTGTTTAGAAAAATATAACGAAAAAGAAGAAGGAATTACGCAAGGATTTGCGCCAGATGCTGAATTTCCTTTAATTTATGCAGAAAAAGGCTTATTGCAAGCTTACTTGACAGGACCAGGAACGAACGAGTTTTCTGTAAAAGCTGGAGGAGCGTTGAATGTTGTTCCTGATGCAGCTCCTTACTCTGGAGAAAAGCTTTCTGAAGTAAAAGAAGCATTGAAAAAACACGAATTCGATTTCGAAGAACAAGGTGAAGGCATCGTCGTTCTTGGTAAAAGTATCCACGCGAAAGATGCAGCACAAGGAGTGAATGCTATTTCTCGTCTGGCAATTGCTCTTTCAGAAGTATTCGATTTTGGCCCAATCAATTTCTTAGGAAAATTAGTTCAAGAAAATGCAACTGGTGAAGCTGTCGTGGGCAAAACAGAAGATGAACAATCCGGCGAGCTAACGATGAACTTTGCAAGTTTGGAAATCACACCAGAACAAACAAAAATCGGTGTAGATATGAGAATCCCTGTTACATTCAAGAAAGATGATTTAGTAGCTAAATTAACTAAAACAGCAGAAAAATATGGGTTGACTTATGAAGAATTTGACTTCCTTGATTCATTATACGTGCCACTAGACAGTGAGTTAGTGAAAAATCTATTGGGGACATATCGCGATATTACTGGAGACATGACTGAACCGTTTGTATCAGGCGGCGCTACTTTTGCTCGTACGATGAACCAGTGTGTGGCATTCGGTGCGATGTTCCCTGATACTCCTGACTTTATGCACCAGGCGAATGAACGATGGGAATTAAGTAGTATGTATAAAGCAATGGAAATTTATGCAGAAGCTGTGTATCGTTTATGTGCTAAATAAAAATAAACATACAAAAAGGGCGGATATTCAAATGGATATTCCGTCTTTTTTTATTTGATGCTGGAAAGTTTGCATTTCTCTCTTATTTTTTTTAAGGTATAATCATACTTGATTAAGAAAAAGGGGTCACTCAGATAGAAAAGGTGGGAGAAAGTGAAAATATTTAGACGAATACTAATTGGCTTAGTCATCATTTTAGGATTACTCGGTGGAGCCGGTTATTACTATATACAGCAAAATACGTACGAACCATCGTCAGAAGCGCAAGTGTTGGTAAAAGAAGGAAAAAACAAAGAAGATTACTTATTTTTTGAAGGAGAGAAAAAGAATCATGGAAAGTCTCCATTACTTATTTTTTATCCTGGTGCTCTCGTAGAGCCAGAAAGTTATAGTATTTGGGCGCAAGATTTAGCAAAAAACGGCTTTTCAGTCGCTATTGTCAAAATGCCACTTGATCTAGCAGTGATGGGCGGAAACAAAGCGGATAAGGTCAAAGAAGATTTTCCAAATTCCGATTATGTGATCGGTGGCCATTCATTAGGTGGCGTAATGGCAAGTCGTTATGTCAATAAGAATCATTCAGACAAACATTTAAAAGGGGTATTCTTCATGGCAAGTTATCCCGACAAAAAAGGAACATTGACAGAATCAGCTGTTCCTGTTTTATCGATCACGGCGACAAAAGATAAAGTATTGAATCAGGAAGCTTATCAAGAAGCTAAGCAGTATTTACCGGAAAGAACAGAGTATGTATCAATCAATGGCGGAAATCATGGAGGTTTTGGCAGCTATGGTGAGCAAAAAGGAGATGGAGAGGCAGAAATTTCTAACGCAGACCAGCAAACTGTGATCGTCAATACATTGGAAAACTGGCTGAAAAAGTTGAAATAATATAAATGGGTCCTATAGGGTCCGTGAAAAAACTAGTCAATTAACTATAGATAGCAAATGAATCTTTCAAAATAAGTCGGGATTTCACGGAACAAGAGAAACAGATCCCGGCTTATTTTCAAGTTTAGAGAACTTAGTGTACGTTTTTAAAGTTTCGTTTATATTTATATTTTATTTTCTAATAAAATCGCTCGAACTGGACATTTTTGATACGCTTTTTTTACATATGTTTCTTCTTCCGGCATCACGAACTGTTGATGAGCCTCTGGTTCTTGGGCAAATAAAACGATTCCTTCTTCATCATAATCGAAAATATCTGGCGCTTCGATTTGACAAAGACCGCATGCAATACAGCGTTCAGGTACAAGTTTACATAGTAGTGACATTTCTAACCATCCTAACTTAAGGAGAATAATATGATTGTTTTTATTTTATCGCTATTTTCATCAGGACACAAGCTGCGGATTAGTTCTCTTTACCAACTCCTTGTGGGAAAACGAACGACTTCAGTACTTATTTATGGATTTACCCACGAACTTTTGTTTATCCATAACAGTTTTCCAGAATTGAAGCAGGATAAGTTTTATCAAATTTTGCAAAAAATTGCGCAGCAAGGTTGGATCGAAATAAATGAAAATGAAGCAAAGCTAACGCCTGCAGGGGCTGATATGTTGTCCGAACATCAAATAGAACATACTGGTTTGCGTTTTGACCGCTATGGCAGAACAGGGGAAACTAGTTGGCGGCTCATTAAATTTGCTGTTCAAGTAATTTCTAATCTGGCAACGGGTATTCAAGACTATCTTCCAGCAGAGACAAGTCCTTTTTATACTTTCCAACTAAAAAAATGGCTTAGTGAAAGCCAATTGCCACGTGAAATTTTGATTGATACTGCGTATGAGAGTTTGGTGCAGCTGTTTTCGGAGATACCAGAAGAAGCAGATTTTTTAGCTAACCAATTATCTGGAAATGAGCGAACAGGGCTGCTTCCTTATCAGCTGGCAAAAAACAATGATGAGTCAGCGGTTTATCTGCAACAAAGCAGATGTATCCACCTTTTGTTAGCACAAATCGAAAAACGGCCAGATTCGCTTTGGCACGCTTTGATCGATTCATTATTACAGCAAAATTTCAATCAAAGCATGATGATCACCAAGCAGATGTTTATGAATGGTCAGACAATTGACCAGATTATGGCAATCCGTCATTTAAAAAGAGGAACAGTAACAGATCATCTTATTGAGTGGGCCTTGTTTTTTGATGATTTTCCATACGAGCGGATTCTCTCTGCAGAAACAATCGAACGTTTGGAACCAAATAAGGATTCCGTGCGAGAGTGGCGCTTTAGCGAATGGAATGTAGATGGACAATTAGATTATGGAGAATTTCGTTTGTATCAAATCTATCTATTGAGAAAGGAAGCGATACAGAATGTTAATAAATGAATTAAAAAAATATTTTGGATTTGATTCATTTCGTCCCGGCCAAGAAGAAATCATTCAGGCGTTGCTTGATGGAGAAGATACTCTCGCTATTTTGCCTACAGGAACGGGAAAAAGCCTTTGCTATCAATTGACGGGGTATTTAATGGAAGGTCTGGTCATCATCGTGTCACCGCTGCTTTCTCTAATGGAAGATCAAGTGACGCAATTACAAAAACGAGGGGAGAAACGAGTAGCTGCTTTCAATAGTTTACTTTCGCAATCTGAAAGAAGATACGTCCTCCGTCATCTATCGCAATATAAATTTTTGTTTTTGAGTCCCGAAATGTTGACTAATCCTTCTCTTTTAGAGCATCTGAAAAAACAAAATATTGCGTTATATGTAGTAGATGAGGCTCATTGCGTGTCTCAATGGGGAGTTGATTTCCGTCCAGAATATCAACAGTTAGGAAAAATCCGAAAGCTTTTAGGAAACCCGGTCACACTGGCACTAACGGCGACAGCAACAGATTTAGTAGCAAGAGATATACGTCATGTACTATTTGATCGACCACCAAAAGAGATCAGACAATCAGTCAATCGGCAAAATATCTCGCTTTTTGTTCGGAAAACGCAGCAAAAAGAACAAGAACTTGAACACTTCATGGAAAGAGCACAAGGAGCGGCAATCATTTATTGTGCAACAAAAAAAGAAGTCGAACGATTGTATCATTTATTCAGGGAACGTTTTACAGTTGGATACTATCACGGTGGTCTTGATGCAGCTCAAAGAAGACAACTTCAACAGCAGTTTGTAAAAAATCAGCTGCAGTTTCTCATTGCTACGAATGCATTTGGTATGGGGATCGATAAATCTGATATCCGTTATGTGATCCATTATGATTTGCCAGACAGTCTAGAAAACTATGTACAAGAAATCGGTCGAGCAGGCAGAGATCAGGAAGAAAGTGCAGCAATTCTTTTTTATCAAAGTGGGGATGAACGTATCCATTATTTCTTTAATCAACTTTCTAGAGAACAGCGACAAAGTTTTGAGCTTTATTTGGAATATGCCACAGAGCAAGCTCCCTTTGATGAGCTGCAAAAAAAATGGATGGAGCTGATCCAGCAGTCTGAAAAACCAGAAAATTGGGTGGAACGGCTCAAACATCAGGAAAAAGAAAAAGAATTCCGCCTGCAGCAGATGCTTCGCTATATTAATGAAGAAAACTGCCGCAGAAAATTCATCTTAGCTTATTTTGGCGAAAAACTCTCCGAAAAGCCGCAGAATTGTTGTGATATTGATGGAGCAAAAGCAGAACTTCTGCCAAAGAGGAAGCTTTTTTCTAAGACTGAACAACTTCATTGGGAAACGATTTTACTAAATTTATTTAAAAAAAACATGGAACATTGATTTTTTAGGACAAGACACTTTTTCCTATGGTATAATACACACGATAGAGTTTAGGAGGTAAAACAGTGAGCAGAAAAGATAGACATCAATCTACAGAAAATAACGAAACACAAGAACCATGGGAACAACCAATCTACGATACAGATGATGAAGTTTCATCAAGAAGTTCTCAGAGACAACAAAAGAAAGGAAATACATTATTTCTTTCGCTATTTTTGATTTTACTGGTCTTATGTATCGCTATTCCAGCAGGTGCTTATTTCTGGATCAGAAATGGATCAAGCAACAATGCAACAGCAGCAACTTCTTCTGAAACTTCGACATCAGTAGTAGAAAGTTCTACAAGTACAACAAAAGAGGAGTCAACTGAGACTTCAACAGTAGAATCTAGTACAATCGCGGAAGAATCTACTGTGTCTCAAGATACAGGTGTAACGTCAGAAAGCAGTATTGCAGCAGAGACAACACCGACTTCCTCAAGTGAGGCAACTTATCAAGCAGGGGATTCAAGCAGCAATGCAGCAGAAACAACACCTTCTTCATCAGCTGCAGCCGGTTCAACAACGACTGTTCAAGCAGGCGAAGGTCCAAAACAAGTGGCTGAGCGTGCAGGGATCACCACTGATCAATTGTTTGAATTGAATGGCTTAGATCCAAACAACTTTATGCTTTACCCTGGTCAAGAATTAAGAATTAAATAATAATAGCCGCGCTTTGCGGCTTTTTTTTTGAGAAAAAGGAGTTATATCATGACACAAATCAGTATTGCAATCGACGGGCCTGCTTCATCTGGGAAAAGTACCGTTGCCAAGATATTAGCAAAAGAATTGAATTATATTTATACAGATACCGGTGCCATGTATCGCGCAGTAACTTATTTAGCTATTACGAACAATGTATCTTTTTCAGATGAAGAAGGGCTAGTTTCGCTGATCAAAAAGTATCCTATCTCTTTTTCGCAACAAGAAGATGGACAGCATGTATTCATAGCATCAAAAGATGTGACTTTAGAAATCCGTCAACCAGATGTCACAAAAGCTGTTTCTGAAGTCTCTGCACATGGAAAAGTCAGAGAAGAATTAGTTGCTATCCAACGAAAAATAGGGGAACGCGGTGGCGTTGTCATGGACGGAAGAGACATCGGGACAGCTGTATTACCGAATGCAGAAGTGAAAATCTTTTTAGTAGCAAGCGTAAGTGAGCGTGCAGAAAGACGTTTCAAAGAGAACCAAGAAAAAGGAATTCCGACTGATCTTGAAACACTGACGAAAGAGATACAGGAAAGAGACCATTATGATTCAACAAGGGACGTCTCTCCGCTGAAGCAAGCAGAGGATGCTGTTCGTATCGATACGACTGGCAAATCGATTCCAGAAGTCGTTGCAGCAATAAAAGCTGTTGTTTTGAAAAAAGGTTATCTTCTTTTTTAAATTAAGAAAAAAAATGAAAAACAATTGTTTTTTCAAGGAAAACGAACGAAATCGCTTTATTTTTTTTGAATAATCAATTAAACTAAAAACAGTACCGTACTTACGGCAGAATGTTGGTTAGGAGGACAAGTGTTATGACAGAATTTGATCAAAATCAAGAGAACAACCAGTCAATGGAAGACGCAATGAAAAGCGTACAAGAAGTAAAAGTTGGCGATGTTGTTAAGGGCGAAGTTTTAGTCATTGAAGACAAACAAGTGATTGTCGGAATCGAAGGGGCTGGAGTTGAAGGAGTCGTTCCGGCAAAAGAATTATCAACTTTGCCGGTAGAAGATATCAGCGAAGTAGTAAAAGTCGGTGATGTATTAGACTTAGTCGTTATCAGTACGATCGGCAAAGATAAAGAAAACGGCAGCTACCTACTTTCAAAACGCCGTTTAGATGCTAAAAAAGTTTGGGAAGATATCGAAAGAGATTTCCAAGAGGGCAAGGTGATCGAAGCACCTGTTACAAATGTTGTCAAAGGCGGTTTAGTCGTTGACGTCGGTGTACGTGGTTTTGTCCCTGCATCAATGGTGGAAGATCATTTTGTTGCAGACTTTTCAGACTATAAAGGCAAAACATTGAGCTTTAAAATCATCGAAATCGAACCATCAGAAAATCGTTTGATCTTATCGCATAAAGCGGTAGTGGAAAACGAAAGAGAAGAAAAGAAAAAAGAAATTCTTTCAACTATCCATGAGGGAGATGTTCTCAGTGGACGTGTTGCACGTCTTACTGATTTTGGCGCATTTGTCGACCTAGGCGGAATTGACGGTCTAGTCCATGTCTCAGAGATTTCACATAGTCATGTAGCAAAACCAAGTGATGTATTGGCTGTCAATGATGATGTAAATGTCAAAGTGTTGTCTATCAATCCTGAACAAGAACGTGTTTCCTTGTCCATCAAAGACACACAGCCTGGACCTTGGTCAGAAATCGATACAAAAGCTCCAGTTGGCACAGTATTAGACGGAACAGTTAAACGTTTGACAAGCTTCGGTGCCTTTGTTGAAGTGTTCCCTGGAGTAGAAGGGCTAGTCCATATCTCTCAAATTTCACATAAACATATTGCGACACCACATGAAGTGCTTCATGAAGGTGACGAAGTGAAAGTGAAAGTATTAGAGATCCATCCAGAAGAACATCGTATTGCATTGAGTATCAAAGCTTTAGAAGAAAAACCAGCTTCAGAAGAAGAACCAAAAAATGTTGAGTCTTATGAATTACCAGAAGAAAATACTGGATTTACTATGGGAGACATTTTAGGTGATGCGTTGAAAGAAGAAGTAGAAGAAAAAGCAACCGATGATTCTGAAAAATAATTGATTTTGTATCTGTGACTGAGATGAAAGCAGCTGCTTTTGTCTCAGTTTTTCTTTTGAAAAGCGATTAGTATTTCAATAAGGAATAAAAATACTTCGTTTAATTGACAATCTATGCTTGAAAGTTGGCAATGCATTCGTTAAACTAAGTGAGATTGGAAACTTGTGAGGAGGAAATAATATGGCAAATCCAACAATTGCAATCGTTGGCCGCCCGAACGTCGGTAAGTCTACGATTTTTAACCGCATCGCTGGTGAGCGTATCTCGATTGTCGAAGATACTCCTGGAGTAACTCGTGATCGTATTTATGCAAAAGGTGAATGGTTAGGTCGAGAATTCAGCGTGATCGACACAGGCGGAATTGATCTTGGCGATGAACCCTTTATGGATCAGATCAAGCATCAAGCAGAAATCGCGATTGAAGAAGCGGATGTAATCATTTGTGTAGTCAGCGGACGCGAAGGCGTGACAGACGCAGATGAGATGGTTGCGAAAATTTTATACAGAAGTAATAAACCAGTGATTTTAGCAGTCAATAAAGTAGATAATCCAGAAATGAGAAACGATATCTATGAATTTTATTCCTTAGGGCTAGGCGATCCTTATCCTGTTTCAGGAAGCCATGGACTAGGGATTGGTGATATTTTAGATGAAGCAGTGAAGTATTTCTCTGAAGAGACTGAAGAAGAGGACGACGACACGATTAAGTTTAGTTTGATTGGTCGCCCAAATGTTGGTAAATCCTCTTTGATCAATGCGATTTTAGGAGAAGAACGTGTAATTGTTTCGGATATTGAAGGAACGACCCGAGACGCAATCGACACCCACTTCGTTTCTGAAAGTGGTCAGAAATTCTTAATGATCGATACAGCTGGTATGCGTAAACGCGGAAAAGTATACGAAAATACTGAAAAATACAGCGTGATGCGTGCAATGCGTGCCATTGACCGTTCTGATATCGTTTTGATGGTACTGAATGCTGAAGAAGGGATTCGGGAACAAGACAAGCGAGTAGCGGGTTACGCCCATGAAGCTGGTCGTGGAATTATTATCGTCGTGAATAAATGGGATCTTGTAAAGAAAGAAACCAATACAATGCGTGATTTCGAACAAGAGATTCGTGATGAATTCCGGTATCTTGATTACGCTCCAATCGTTTTTGTTTCTGCAGTGACTAAACAACGGTTGGAACGTCTGCCTGAAATGATCGAACAAGTAAGTATGAACCAGAATCTTCGTATCTCTTCGGCTGTGTTGAATGATATCATTATGGATGCTGTAGCAATCAATCCAACACCAACAGATAAAGGAAAACGCCTGAAGATTTTTTATGCTACACAAGTCGCTGTCAAACCACCTACATTTGTCGTTTTTGTCAATGAAGAGGAATTGATGCATTTTTCTTATGAACGTTTCTTAGAAAATCAAATCAGAAAAGCATTTACTTTTGAAGGGACGTCCATCCGAATTATCCCTCGTAGGAGAAAATAGGCATTTTACCATATCGACGTTTTTTTTTCAAAAGAAAAAGACAGTTTCGTTTGTTACGTTTCTATGACTAAAAAAAGCATGTGAAAATTGGTAAAAACCTTGCTATTAAGCGGTTCATATGATATCGTGATAACAGAATATTGAAGTTAATCAATATTTCTTTTTAAACTTCTGGACCACTCAGAAAGTTTTAACTAAATGATATTTCTATCATATCTCTTGTGGAGGAGGTGAATCTATCCATGGCAAACAAAGCAGAATTAATCGAAAAAGTTGCTTCAGCTACTGATTTAACTAAAAAAGATGCAACTGCAGCAGTAGATGCTGTATTTTCAACTATTCAAGATGCTTTAGCTAACGGCGAAAAAGTTCAATTAATCGGTTTTGGTAACTTTGAAGTTCGCGAACGCGCAGCTCGCAAAGGTCGCAACCCACAAACTGGTGAAGAAATCGAAATTCCAGCTAGCAAAGTACCTGCATTCAAACCAGGTAAAGCATTAAAAGACGCTGTTAAATAAGACAGTTGAAAAAGCGCTTGTGGCTCTAGGGCTACAAGTGCTTTTCTTTTTATTTCCTAGCAGAAAAGGAATAAATAAGAGACAGAGATTCCGAATCCGTATGTCATACATAGAAAACACATGTATTTTATTTAATTTTTATTTATTTCCAAGTTATGAGGTGAGCTTTGCTCTTATCTTTTCTAGAATTTGCTTACTAATGGTAAAATAAAAATAAGAAGAGGAGGGATGCGTATGGAACTTGATTATCAAGTAGAAGATGCGTTGACGAAAGTGTTTTACGGAGAAACGCTAGTCAGCCAGCTAAGAGAACTTTCCATTGATCAGCCAATCTTATTTTTAACGAATCAGCGCTATTATGATTTGTTTGCAGATAAGATCAACCCGTTATTTGCAAATCAAGCAAACAATGACTGGTATATTTGTGCCAACACTCAATGCAATCATTTAACAGAATTAAAGAACCTGCTTGATTTCGTCAAACGCTATCCCGAAAATCAATCCATGTTTATCATCGGATTTGGAAATGAAGGGATCATGGATCTGGCAGGTTTTTTTCAAAAACATACAACCCTTGATTCATCACTATGGATGATCCCTGTATCGATCCGTTCTCTAAGCCGAGCATTAACACCGCAGCGGACGATTTTGCAGCTACCAAATCGTGTAGTACTGCAAACCATCAATCTGCCAGAACGCATCGTTTATGATCAAACAATCAGCGAGCGGCAAGTGGACGGAAAGCAGATTGACTTTTTGACTTTTATCTGTTGCGGAATGATTTGTGATCATCGTTTTTTGCAAAATCTGTATAAAAACTATCCAAATAAAAAGCAATTAACGACTCGGCCGTTTGCCGGGATGATCGAAGAAATGATCTATTTTTATCAATTAGAGGCAGAAAACCTGTCAAATTATGGTAAACTGTTTGAACAAGCTTTTTATCTGACCGAAAATGGCCATCTACTTTCTGCTAGTATGAAAAAATTTTTAGGAATGATGTTTCATTTCGTGTGGAATCTCCAAGCATATCCTTTTGATTTCCAACTAAAAAACTTTTTTGTGTGGCTGGACTTGCTTGGCTATCCAATCCACTGGCTGGAACAGATTTCAAAGATGGAGTATTTGGAAAAAGTTCTTTTTTTGGCAGAAAAAAGCAAAAAAATACTTGTTTTAGAAAAAATAGGTATAATAGACGGATACCAACGTCCAAACGAAAAAGAATTATTGAGAACAATGACGGTATTTCAACAAATCGTCAGTGAGATAAGAGGGAATTGAAATGAATACAAATAGCGAAAAAATGTTGCAAGCTTTATCAGATGAAGACTTGTCACAAGCACAAATCTTTTTAGAAAAAGCATTAAAAGAAGACCCAGCAGATATATTAGCTGAACTAGGCGAAGAATTGCTGGCTATTGGCTTTTTGATCGAAGCAAAACAGATTTTTGAACAACTGATCAACCAATACCCAGAAAATGACGGACTGAACATCCCGTTAGCAGAAATTGCAATCGAAGATAATGAGATCGACTTAGCTTTTGAATACCTGGAAAAAGTGGATAAGCAAAGTGATTACTATCCGCAAAGCTTATTGGCGATAGCTGATTTGTACCAAGTTATCGGAATCCCTGAAGTGAGTGAAGCAAAATTGAAAGAAGCAGCTGGGTTGCTTCCTGATGAACCATTGATCCAGTTTGCGCTAGCTGAATTGTATTTTTCAGTTGATCGTTTCAAAGAGGCAGCAGTGGTTTATGAAACATTGTTGGCAAGCGGGATAAATGAAATTTCAGGAATCTCGATGCAGGAACGTTTAGGACAATCCTTAAGTATGCAAGGAGAATTCGAAGCAGCTATCGCACCTTTAGAAGAAGCACTGAAAGAAGAAAGGACAGATGATCGACTGTTCCAGCTAGCTTTTACGAATCTTCAATTGAAAGAAAATCAGCAGGCAATCAACTATCTGGAAGAACTTCGAGAAGTTAATCCGCATTATCAATCGTTATATCTATATCTAGGACAAGCTCTTCAAGAAGAAGAAATGATTGAAGAAGCACAAACAGTGTTAGAAGAAGGAATCAAAGAAAATCCTTACCAAGTCGAACTTTATCACCTGGCCTCGGAAAATGCTTTCCGTCTGCATGATAGACAGCGAGCAGAAGAACTTTTACTGAAAGCTTTAGAAGTAGGAGACAAACAAGATGAAACATTACTTACTTTAAGCAATCTTTACTTGGATGATGAAAGATATGAAGATGTGATACAAGTGATCAATCAGATGGAAGAAACTGCTAATCCTTATGCAGAATGGAACCTAGCCCATGCTTATAATGAATTAGAAGACTTTACCGTTGCAGCTGTACACTATGAACAGGCTTATCATGAACTATCACATGAACCAGATTTCTTGAAAGAGTATGCCTTTTTCTTAAGAGAAGAAGGGCAGCTGAAAAGAGCGCAAGAATTATTGACTTATTATTTAACACTTGAACCAGGAGATATGGAGGCACTGTCATTATTAGATGACCTAACAGAGAGGTGAGAAAAATGCTAATTGATGTACGGGAAAAGAAGAATTTTTTAACGTGGATGGTCAATCATGTATCTTTTAGCCGAAGAGAAGTTTTTTGGATCTTGAATTATCTTGCCAATCATGAAGCGATTTTAAGCAATGTCCACTTTGTTGAAGGGGCGAATTTTGCGGATCGAGGACTGCAGATCAGTGATCTATCTGTTGAAGGGGAACCCATGAAATTGTTTTTGCAGGGAAAAGAATTTACGGACACAGACCAGATTTTTCATGAAATCCGTTTGAATTGGAAAAAGCCTTTATATGTGGAATGTATATTCGAAAATGCTTGGCAGACAAGAGAATATCTATCTATCTTAGAAGACAATCCATTTTCTTCTTGGGATTCTTCAGTCAGTGAAGAAGATACTGAATTAATTGAACGATATTTTCAAGAAAAAGAAGAAGAGGCAAAACTAAAAATGCTTTATGCTCAAATCGATCAAGCACTAGAAGATGGAGATAGGGATGCTTTTTTGAAATTATCTGATGAAGTTAACCGAAAGATCCTTTTGCAGACACAAAAGAAAAGTAACCGGGTAAGTGAACATAACAATTAGTTAAAAATAGTATAGTACTAAAAAAGACAAAGATCAGCTGGATGTGGAATCTTTCCTCATAGCCTATCTTTGTCTTTTTTCTTATAGTTTTTTCAGTAATCTTGTCTGTGGCTTCAAATAAGTAAAGCCTTGCCCTTCCACTTCATGCACATTGATGATTGAAAGGAAAGCTTTTTCGTCAATCTCGTGGACGATCCTCTTAGCTTCAGTTAATTCACTAGAGCTAACGACCATATAGATGATTTTTTTTGAATTACCAGAGAATGCGCCTTCTCCAGAAAGAAAAGTCACACCTCTTTGCAGACCGGTCATCAGTAGTGGTGCAATCTCTTCGCTTTTGTTGGAGACGACAAGTAGACCTTTTGCAGAATATCCGCCATCTAAGATCGAATCAATCACACGACTGAAAACATACGAAACAATCAACGTATACATCATACGTTTCAAGTCGATATAGGTTAATGAAGCAAGTAAGACGATGATATCAAATGCCAATAGGGAACGCCCCATAGTGATGCCGTAATTTTGTTCTAAAATCCGAGCAATAATATCGCTGCCACCTGTTGTTCCACCCATGCGGTAGACGATCCCGCTTCCTACACCTGCAACTAAACCCGCAAGTAGAGAAACGATCAGTAGATCATGCTGTAAATTGATTTCTAGTGGAACCCTTTGCCAGATCCATAAAAAGAATGACAAAGAAAGTGTACCTAGAACTGTATAGGCCAAGGAACGTTTACCGAGGATCTTTCCTCCTAGTAAAATCAATGGGATGTTGATTAATAAAGTCGTATAAGCTGGATCAATTCCGAATAAAGCTCTTAAGATCAAGGTGATCCCTGAGACGCCCCCTTCTGCTAAATGATTAGCGATGTTCAAGTAAACAAGACCAAATGCATAAATACTTGTTCCTATAATGATAAAAAGAACTTCTTTTACTGTTTTTCGTTTGACCATATGAATTCCAGCTTTCAATTATGTATTTTCACAGAATTTCCATTTAGAAATTCCTTTCTAAATGTAGCATGGAAATTCGATTTTCTCAATTGCTCTTATCTAGGATTTGCGTTAAAGTTTTGGTAAGATAGTTTTGGAGGGAAAAAGATGGATAAAAAGCGTTCTTTATACAGTATGCAGCAGGAAGTGGATGAATATATCCAGCAATTCAAGGTGGGGTATTTCTCTCCATTAGCTCAGATGGCTCGATTAACTGAAGAAGTAGGTGAATTGGCAAGAGAAGTCAACCACACTTATGGAGAAAAAAGCAAAAAGGCTTCTGAACCAGTTAACTCGGTAGCAGAAGAACTTGGTGATGTTTTATTCGTTACGATGATCATGGCTAATTCATTGAATATCGACTTAACTGAAGTTTTTGAAAAAAACATGGAAAAATTCAATCAAAGAGACCATAATCGCTTTGAGCGTAAGGACGAGTAAACAAGATGAAGTGGTCCTGGCCTTGAAGACTCTGAAACGGACTTGTCAAACAGTCACCATGCAACTGAGTCTTTATCTCAGTACAAGAAACACGCAGGAAAGGTTGGAAAAATGAAATTAAAACAATTACCTCTGGAATACCAAAAGGCAATTCCAGTTCTGAAAAAATTAGAGAATGCAGGATATGAAGCTTATTTTGTAGGTGGAAGTGTACGTGATATCTTGCTGAACCAGCCAATCCATGATGTGGATATCGCAACAAGCGCATTTCCAGAAGAAATCAAACAGCTTTTTCCAAAAACGATAGATATTGGGATCGAACATGGAACTGTGTTGGTATTAGAAAATGATGAACAATATGAGATCACCACATTTCGGACGGAATCAACTTATCAGGACTACCGCAGACCAGATCATGTCGAATTCGTTCGTTCGTTGGCAGAAGATTTGAAAAGAAGAGATTTTACGATCAATGCGTTTGCTTTGAAAGAAGATGGAGAAATCATCGATTTGTTCGATGGTCTGCAAGATTTAGAAGAACAGATCTTGCGAGCTGTAGGCAATCCTCATGAGCGGTTCCATGAAGATGCCTTACGAATGATGCGCGGGTTGCGTTTTGTCAGTCAACTAGGGTTCAAATTAGAGGAAGAAACCTTCTACGCCATCAAAGAAAACCACGAGCTATTAGGTAAAATATCTGTAGAACGTATAAATGTGGAATTCATCAAGATGCTCTTGGGAAATGAACGGGCCGCGGGAATCCATGCATTTATTGAAACAGAGTGCTACATTTGCTGTCCCGGTTTGAAAGAAGAAGGCGAAGCACTTTTACGTTTTGCTGAATTACCATCCGTCCCATTGAAAGAAGAGAGCCAAGTATGGACATTATTGATCAGCCAACTGGGTCTAAAAGAAAATGAGATTCGTTCCTTTTTGAAATCGTGGAAGTGTTCTAACCAAATGATTAAAGACGTTCAAGCACTTGTCCAAGGACTACGACAACGAGAAACTGGAGCTTTGGAACCATTCGAATTGTACTTCTTAGGCAAAAAACATGCACTGCAAGTAGAAGAATTGATGATCTATTTTGACGAAACACCTCAGATGGATGCCGTAGGAGAATCCTATGATCGTTTACCTATCAAGTCATTAAGCGAATTAGCAGTAGATGGTAAAATCTTGCTAGAAGAAACTGGAAAAAAACCTGGTAAGTGGGTTAGTGAAGCTTTGCAATTAGCTGAAAAAGCCGTCGTAGAACAAAGAATAAAAAATGATAAAAAACAGGTTTTGGATTTTTTATCGAAAGAAAAATTGATTTAAAAAACACTAGACTGTATCTGCTCAGCTTTGTTGGCTACTTAAAGTGGGCAGATACGTCATTAGAAGAAAAAACATAAGATGTGACCACTTACATAAATTTGTGCTAAACTGAGGTAGTACAAGAATAAATTACATCATAAAGGAGTCTTTTTAATGAGTAAAGAAATGACAGCGCTAAAATTTTATTTTAGAAATGGAGAAACCTGGACGATCAACCGCCGTCATATCGGCGATCTTTGGATCAAACAAATCACAACAAGTTTTGGACGAATCAATGGCAGTGAATTTGTTGAAATCCATCCGTGTGCTGGATTTAAAATCGAAATCTTCCATGAAGGGGACGCAGTTGCGACACATGATATCAACCTAGGCGGACTGGAAATGGGCATGTTTAATCGCGCATTGAAATACGAAGATATCGAGCGAATGGAAATCCTTTACCGAAATGGCACACCTGATCTTGTGTACTTCCCATATCTAGATAAAGGAACAGAAGGATTAGACAATCAATATCAATCAACAAAAATCAGCGAAAAAACAGGTAACTTGTATATCGTGATCAATCCAGATCAACGTGTAGAAGATGTATACGGGGAATTTTTCGAATAAATCGATTTTTACGCAAAAATGAGGCTGTGAAAGAGATGTGTCTTATTACTACTGATAGGCTGTCTCTTCCACACCGTTTATTCAGAATAAGGGACTGTGACAAGATTTTTGTCGCAGCCCCATTTTTTTGTTGTGATAAAAGAACAAGAAAGGCAGGAATGGAAAAGTAAACATCCTTTTGTCAGAAACTTTTATCTTTCTTAAGTTTTACTTGATATCTGATACTATTTGGAATAGAATGAGGCGTTGAAAAATTTATGGAAATTTCTAACTAGCAATAAACGATGAAACAATGAAATATTTTTCATCCAAAAAGAACTTTGCTATAATGATGGAAGTTTGTGTATAGGAGATCTGGAAAATGAGAGAGAGTTTTGAACAACAAAAAAAACTGTTGCATGATCGCTATGGCGCCCTTTCGATGGATGACCGCCGTCAAATACTTTGTAAGTTGCGTAAAAGAAATATATTGATGTATCGTCAGTTGGAACGTCTGAAACATGATCTGCTTCGTTTGGAGTCAAAACGTGTACAGTGTGAATTAGAGGGTAACCAAACACAGGTTGAAGTAGTCGAAACCAAAATTTTAAAGAAAAAAGAACAATTTTTAAAAATGCTTACACAAAATAAAAAATAAAGGGGATGGACGATGGAATTTGCTGAGTTAGTTATTGTATTTGCAGTAACGATCACCTTATCGAACATAGCTAGCCGCATTTTGCCAATGATTCCAGCTCCACTGATCCAAATTTTCCTTGGAGTGGTATTAGGTCTGACAGAGTGGGGACAATCAATCGATTTTGAACCTGAATTGTTCTTAGTTATGATTATTGCACCATTGTTATTTAGAGAAGGAGAAAAAGCAGATATTTCTTCGATTCTCAAAAATTTCGGGACAATTTTGTTCTTGGCATTTGGAGGAGTCATTTTGACCCTTGTCGGGGTAGGTGCGACGTTATCATTCCTGTTGCCAAGTGTCCCACTTGCTGCCTGCTTTGCTTTTGGAGCAGCGTTAGGTCCGACAGATGCGGTAGCAGTCAGTTCTCTTTCTGGACGAGTGAATATCCCTAAAAAGGCGATGCATATTTTGGAAGGAGAAGGTCTTTTGAATGATGCATCTGGTGTTACTGCCTTCCAGTTTGCTCTTGGTGCGCTGATCACCGGATCTTTTTCAGCAGTAAACGCGGGGATGAGTCTAGTAGTTTCTAGTATTGGGGGAGCTTTGATCGGCTTTTTGCTTGTCTGGTTCAAACAAAAAATAATTCATTTGATCGAAAAAGCATCAGCACAAGATGTCACAGGGTATCTGCTGATCGAACTTTTGCTTCCTTTTCTAGCCTATGTATTGGCAGAGGCATTTGATGTATCTGGAATCATTGCTGCAGTGGCAGCAGGTATTCTCCAAGCTTCTGGTTTTAGGAAAATCTCTGTGTTTGATGCAGAATTGTCGAGCTTGTCCCACAGTACATGGACAACTATTGCTTTTACACTGAATGCATTAGTATTTATATTTTTAGGAATCGAATTGACGCAAGTGTTCTCGCCAGTATGGGGAGACGGTTTATATCCAAACGGTCTTTTATTAGCGATTATCGTATTAATCTCTGTCATGCTTTTTGTGATCAGATTCATTTCTATCAGTCTTTTTTATGTATTCAAAGATGGCAGTAAAAAGTTCAAAAAACAGTTGAACGAGATCTTGATCTTAACATTTGGCGGTGTAAAGGGAACAGTCAGTTTGGCTACGATTTTTATTTTGCCATTTTCAATCAATAATATGATGTTTTACCAGCGGTCTTTGCTTTTGTTTCTGACGGCGGGTGTCATCTTAGTGACTTTGGTCATAGGGATCATTGTCTTGCCTATGCTGACGGAAACAGAGGAAGCGAAAAGCACGGATTTGAATGCTTTGATGATTTTAGAAGAGGTCGTTGAAGTTTTGCGAAAAGAAATAAAGGAAATTGATCGTAATACAAAAGAATTTTTAGCCACTGAAGCAGTGATAGAAAATTATCAAGAACGGATACGTGATCTGTACTTGGAAGATTTAACCGATGATGAAAAGCAAGAAGTACAAGAAATACAAGCACTGATTTTGTCGATCGAACGGGATGGATTGGATGAAAGTTATCGTTCGGGCAAGCTTTCTTCTAATGGTTATCGTTTTTACTCCCGTTTTCTTTCTCGATTCGAACATTCTATCACAAGCCAGATTTTGTCTTTTATCGGCTTTTGGTTCATTGTTGTCCGTAGGTTAATGCGAATCGTTCTCCATCCGAAAATGTTTTGGCAAAGAAGACATGCTGATCGTCAGACATTTATTAGTGATGAAGATATCCAAGAAATCAGAGAGACATATCAAAAAAATACTCAGTTGATTATTGAAAGTTTAGATAACTTGACTGATATTTATGATGAAACGATGGTTCAATTTTTTATCCAGCAACGCAAACTTGAAGGAATAAAAATGAACTCGGGGAATTTGATTTCTTCGTGGATGATCCAGCAAGATAGTCTGTTTACAAAAAAAATGCTAAGAGGTTATTATCTTGAAAGAAAAATCATTGATGAATACGAAGTTGCTGAGAAAATCACGACGTTTTCTGCGAACAGCTATCGCAGGAATATCAATTTGTTAGAATCTTATACGATGAACAAACCATCTGATAACTTTTCTTTCCGATTTGCGTTTCGAGCAAAGTCAAAAAAACGAGTCCAATAAAATAAAAAGGTAAAAATTTTCAAGTTTTATAAAAAACAAAACATATCAGAACAGGATCGAATCGGTCCTGTTCTTTTTTTGAGAACACAAAAAGAACAAATACCAAAAAAATTTTCCTGAAGTTCACTATTTTTATGATACAATATCCAAGATAAGGAGGGAACATGTTGAAAGAATTAAAAGTAACTGACCTCAAAAAAACTTATGGTGAAAAAGATTTGTTTGACCAGATTTCTTTTTTGGTCCACGAAAAAGACCGTATCGGGTTGATTGGGACGAACGGGACGGGTAAAACAAGTCTCTTAAATATTATTGCCGGTATCGATAGCGGCGACGGTGATCGGCAAACAGTGTTTTATCCAACTGATTACCGTATTGGTTATCTTTCTCAAGCAGCTGAATTTTCCGATGAATTAACTGTTCTCCAAGCAGTCTTTCAAGGAAACAGCCCCTTGATCCAAACTGTTCGAGCATATGAGGAAGCATTGATCGAACTAGGGGAAAACGGAGAAGACCCTGATGTGCAAAAACGTTATGCTAAAGCAGAAGAACAAATGAATAAAGAAGATGCTTGGACTACAGATACCAACGCAAAGATTATTTTGCAAAAATTAGGAATCAGTGAATTAGATAAAAAAATCAGTACTTTATCAGGTGGTCAGAAAAAACGAGTTAGTCTGGCGCAAGTGTTGATTGATGAACCCGATTTACTATTACTAGACGAACCAACAAACCATTTAGATTATGAAGCGATCGAGTGGTTGGAAAACTATTTGAAACAATACCGTGGCGCACTATTGATGGTTACCCACGATCGTTATTTTCTAGATAGAGTAGCAAACCGAATCTTCGAACTTTCATTTGGAAAATTATACGAGTATAAAGGAAATTATGAAGCTTACGTCTTAGAAAAAGCAGAACGTGATCGTGTAGAAGTAGAACAAGAAGAAAAGCGCAAGCGGCTTTATAAACAGGAATTAGCTTGGATGAGGGCTGGCGTACAGGCACGTGGCACCAAGCAGCAAGCACGGATCAACCGTTTCGAAGATCTAAAGGAGAACTTGTACCAAGTAAACCAAGAAGATGATTTAGAGCTGAACCTAGCGACACAACGTTTAGGGAAAAAAGTACTGGAAATCAAAGATGGCAGTTACCGTATAAATGACCAAACACTGCTAGAACATTTAGATTTACTGATTCAATCTCGGGAAAGACTAGGTATTACTGGTAAAAATGGTGCGGGAAAATCGACATTGCTTAATATTCTAGCTGGCAGAATTCCCCTGGATAGCGGTACAATGTCTATCGGTGAAACGGTTCATCTTGCGTATTATACACAAGAAAATGAAGAAATGGCACCAGATAAACGGATGATTGCTTACTTACAAGAAGCTGCTGAAGAAGCAAAAACAGCAGATGGCAGTCAAATCGGAGTAGCAGAATTACTTGAACGATTTTTATTTCCAAGATTTATGCATGGGACACTGATAGGCAAACTTTCAGGCGGAGAAAAACGCCGGTTATTTTTGTTGAAACTGCTGATCCAGCAACCTAATGTTTTATTATTGGATGAACCGACCAATGATTTGGACATAGCAACATTGACGATTTTGGAAGATTATTTTAGAAGTTTTCCAGGTGCTGTGATCACTGTTTCCCATGACCGTTATTTCTTGGACAAGGTAGCAGATAAGTTATTAGTATTCCAAGGAAACGGAAAACAAGAACTTTATTACGGAAACATGTCCAGTTATTTACTGAAGCAAAAAGAGACCCAGCAGCCTGCTGAAAAAGCGAAACCAAAAATACAGAGCAAGGAACCTGCTGAAAAGAAGAAATTATCTTACATGGAACAAAAAGAATGGGAAACGATTGAAGATGAGATTGCAGAACTTGAAGAAAAAATCTCATTGCTCCAAGAAGAGATGAATCATCAAGGAGATAATTTCACTCGATTACAAGAATTGCAAAACGACGTATCTGAAACAGAAGCACAACTTGAAGAAAAAATGGCACGGTGGGAATACTTGAGTGAATGGGTAGAAGATTAGGAGGAAAAAGGATGGAACAAGCGTATCTTGACTTAGGAAGAAAATTGTTGGAAGAAGGGCATCGTAAAGAAGACAGAACAGGCACAGGCACATTAAGCTTATTCGGATACCAAATGCGGTTTGATCTGCAAAAAGGGTTTCCTTTGTTAACAACGAAACGAGTACCTTTTGGATTGATCAAAAGCGAATTGCTTTGGTTTTTAAAAGGAGATACGAATATCCGCTATCTATTACAAAATAAAAACCATATTTGGGATGAATGGGCATTTGAACGCTACATCAAAAGTCCAGACTATAATGGACCAGATATGACTGATTTTGGCCATAGATGTTTGACAGATCCTGAATTCAATGAAGAATATAAAAAGCAGAGCAAGCTTTTTTGCGAGAAGATCCTAACCGATGATTCCTTTGCTGAAACATACGGCGATCTTGGACACATCTACGGCTATCAATGGCGTCACTGGGAAACAAAAGACGGTGGCTTTATCGATCAAATCAAAGAAGTGATCGAAGCAATCAAAAAGACTCCTGATTCTAGAAGATTGATCGTTTCTGCATGGAATCCGGAAGATGTTCCTAGCATGGCTTTGCCTCCTTGTCATACGATGTTTCAATTTTATGTTCAAGAGGGACGGCTAAGCTGCCAATTGTATCAACGCAGTGGGGATGTGTTTCTAGGCGTTCCGTTCAACATTGCAAGTTATGCGTTGCTGACTCACCTAATTGCACATGAAACAGGTTTAGCGGTTGGCGAATTTGTTCACACATTAGGAGACGCTCATCTTTATATCAATCATATCGAACAAATGAAAGAACAATTGAGCCGAGAAATACGCGCATTTCCGACTTTAGTTTTGAATCAGGAAAAGCAGTCAGTATTTGATTTTGAGATGGAAGATATCCAATTAGAAGGATATGACCCACATCCGGCGATCAAAGCTCCTATCGCTGTTTAGAATCAGAAAGGATGAGAAAATGTTAGCTGCAATTTGGGCACAGGATGAAAACGGATTGATTGGAAAAGAAGACCGTCTTCCTTGGCGTTTGCCAAATGATCTGAAATTCTTCAAACAAATGACAGAAGCAAATACACTAGTGATGGGACGAAAAACTTTCGAAGGGATGGGTAGCCGTCCGTTGCCGAATCGTCAGACGATTGTTTTGACGAGAGATTCTTCCTATAAAGCAGAAGGCGTGCATGTCATGCATAGTGTGGAAGACGTGCTTGCTCTGGAAAAAGAAACAGACGGTATCTTTTTCATCGCTGGAGGGTCAGCTGTTTATCAAGAATTTCTGCCATTTTGTACGATATTATACCGTACAGTCATCCATCATGTATTCGATGGAGATGCTTATTTTCCACCTGTTGACTGGTCTGATTGGTCACTGATCAATACTAGTCAAGGAGAAATAGATGAAAAAAATCGTTATCCGCATCAATTTGAAACGTATCAGCGTAATGAGAATCCTGTAAAAAGCGGGACAGGCGAATTGACGATATAAAAAAGCTATGGATAGACTAGCTGTTATTTAGAGCTGTCCCATCCATAGCTTTATTTTTTTTATTAAGTAAAGAATAAAACAGAGAAGTACATAAAACCTGCACCTAACATAACAAACAAATGCCAAACAACATGCATATAGCGGATAGAATTCAAGCTATAAAAGAATGCGCCTATCGTGTAAGAAAGCCCGCCTGCTACCATCAAAATAACACCAGTCATTCCAAGAGAGTGATAAAGAGGAACAGCAGCCACGACACAGAGCCACCCCATAAAAATATAGATGATCGTAGATACTTTTGATACTCTCTCCCGTTTATGCAACGTCAACGCTTTATATATAATGCCAAGAATCGCAAACAACCAGATTAATACAAATAAAGTCCAACCTAGCCATCCTCGGATACTCAGCAAACAAAAAGGAGTATAACTTCCTGCAATCAAAAGAAAAATCGAACTATGATCGAATACTTGGAACACCTTTTTTGCTTTTGTAAAAATCAATGAATGAAACAAAGTAGACGTTAAAAATAAAAGAATCATCATCGATCCATAGATAGCATAAGAGACAATATGGAGGGAGGAATGCAAGTGGGCACCTTTTACTAAAAGAACCACTAGTCCCGCGATACTCAATCCAGTCCCAATTCCATGGGTGACTGCATTAAACACTTCATTTAATATTTCATACGTTCGATTAAATTTCGTTTTTTCCATGAAAACGGCTCCTTTACTAGGTGTAATTAATGAAAAATCATTATTTGTCTGTTATACTAAAAATAGAAATTGTCTTACATGTAGTTTAACATGAATAAGGCATCTTGTTAAAGAAAGAGAGAGAGAAAATAATGACAAATGTAAAAATCGTAACAGATTCTTCATGTACGATGGAAAAAAATGTACGCGATGCTTTAGGCATTCGTGTCATGCCGCTATCCATCATGATCGACGGAACAGTATATCCCGATGATGACCAACTAGACGGCGAAAGATTTATGGAAATGATGGCAAAAGCAAAAAATCTGCCCAAAACAAGCCAACCACCGATTGGAGAATTTATCTCGATGTATGATGAGCTAGGAGAAGACGGCAGTGAAGTGATTTCGATCCATATGACAAAAGGCTTGAGTGGAACAGTAGAAGCAGCAAGACAAGCCAGTAATCTAACAAAAACGAAAGTAACGGTTATCGACAGTGATACCACTGACCAAGGATTATCTTTTCAGGTAATTCGAGCAGCTGAATTAGCAAAAGAAGGTAAAACAGTAGAGGAAATCCTTGAAGAAGTCAAAAAAGTACAAGACAATACAAAATTATACATCGGAATATCCACACTAGATAACTTGGTAAAAGGTGGAAGAATCAGTCGAACAACTGGTTTGCTGTCTAGTGTTTTGAACATACGCGTGGTGATGAATTTCGCCCATTCTGAATTAATCCCTGTAACTAAGGGGCGAGGAAAGAAAACGTTCGATAAATGGTTTAATAATTTGAAAAATGAACTGAAAGAATTGCCAAATGTGCGACAAATCGGTATTTCACATGCGGATGCAAAAGAATTGGCGCAAGAATTCAAAGAGGGTTTGCAAGAATTATTCCCGGACATGCATATCCCTGTACTGCATACGAATCCGGTTATCGCTACGCATACTGGTAAAGACGCGTTTGCAATCATGTATTATGTAGATTAGTCGAAAAGAGGATAAGCCCTCAGCCTGAAAGGCTTGCAGCTTATTCTCTTTTTCTTTATAAAATTAGGAAAATAATTGTTTTCTTTTTTCATAAAGACTACCTTTTTGATAAAATTTTTGATAACATTAGAACCAATCGAATACAAGAGGTGAAAAAATGAAATTAACGAAACGACATCTGATCCTCGTTTTGTTCCCATTATTAATTGCGATCATCATCTATGCAGGTTTAGCTGCTTCTATACCGAAAGCTGGCCCACTAATGAAACCAGTAACTACTGTGAGAGAAGATCCAAATAAAAAAGAAAAACTTCACTACATAGCTATCGGAGATTCGCTGACTGAAGGAGTAGGAGATCAAACCAAGCAAGGAGGATTCGTTCCCCTTGTCGCAAATGATCTAAAAGACCGTTATAATTTGACCGCGGTTGAAACAGAAAACTATGGTGTAAATGGTGAACGAAGTGACCAGATCTTAAAGCGAGTAAAAACAAAAGAAGAAATTCGAAACAATATCAAAACAGCTGATTTTATCACACTGACTGTTGGCGGTAATGATTTGATGAAAGTTATCCAAAATAATTTATTCGGGTTAACGGTCAATTCCTTTAAAAAGCCACTGAAAAACTATCAGGAAAATGTCACAGAACTATTGGAAGAATTTCGATCCCTCAATAAAACCGCACCTATTTACATTTTAGGCATCTACAATCCATTTTATTTGAACTTTCCTGAGATCACTGACATGCAGACAATTGTTAACAATTGGAACAAAGGAACAGAAACGGTGACAAAAAAAATGCCGAACTGCTACTTTATCCCAATCAATGATTTGCTTTATCAAGGATTGAATCAGGAAGTAGGTGTCACAGAAGAAGGAACAGATCAAACAACTAGCACGACAGAAAATCTAAATGGCATCAAAAATAATGTGCTCTATGAAGAAGATCATTTCCATCCAAATAATTTAGGTTATCAATTGATGGCAAATGCAGTGAGAGATCAGCTGATCGAGACACAAAACCAATGGCTAGAGAAGGAGGATGATCAATAAACATGAAAACAAGATCTGACGTATCTTCAAACAAAACAAAGAAAACAAATTACTGGAAATTCGCCTTCCTTATCCTTCTTGGGGTAGTACTTGGTTCGACCGTATTTTTAGGCAGCCGTATTTTTGCTAATCGGGAACCAGAACTCCCAGAAATACCAGCTCTTACGGAAAGACAAGGAGATCCTGTCTTAACGATCAATTCAAATAAAGAAAAAGTCAATCAAATCATCAGCTTTTTCCTTAGTGAGTATCAAAAAGATAGTGATATTGAATATAAATTTTATTTGGAAAATGAAGCACTACTCAATGGTACTTTCGAAGTACTAGGTTTTCCTATCGATTTCTATTTATATTTTGATCCGTATGTGATGGAAAACGGAAATGTCCAACTAAAAGCTAGAAGTCTTTCTATCGGAACATTGAGTTTGCCAATCAAAGATGTGATGAATATGATCAAGAGAAACTATAAATTACCAGATTGGATCGAAGTCAATACAGATGATCTGACTATCATGCTTAGGTTGGATCAATTCCGAATGCAAAACGGGATGTATATTAAAGCAGATAAAATCGACTTAGTAAATGATGACATTCGGTTTAGTCTATATTTGCCAAAAGATACCTCTGATGCTTCAAACAACTCAAATACCAACAAAACTAGCACCAGCAGTACTGAAAGCAAGACAAAAGAAAATAAAAAATCATCGGATGAGTAGTATTAGAGGGGGAATCATAATGGAACGAGCAATATTTGCAGGAGGCTGTTTCTGGTGTATGATCCAGCCTTTCGACACGCTTCCTGGTATCCATACAGTGATGTCAGGATATACTGGAGGGCATGTACCAGATCCGACTTATGAACAAGTAAAAAGCCAAACGACTGGACATACAGAAGCAGTGGAGATTATCTATGATCCAACATTGATTTCATATGAACAATTAGTAGAACTTTACTGGCAGCAAACTGATCCAACTGACGCTTTCGGACAATTCGAGGATCGCGGTGACAATTATCGCCCGGTGATCTTTTATTTGACAGAAGAACAGCGGATCATTGCTGAAAAAAGTAAGAAACAGTTAGCTGAAAGTGGACGTTTCGAACAGCCAATCGTTACAAAAATCGAACCAGCCCAACCATTTTATCTAGCAGAAGAAGACCATCAAGAGTATTATAAAAAGCATCCTGAAAATTTTAAAAGAAACCATGCACGCCGGGCTGCCTTTATCGAAGAAAATTGGAGGAACGAAGGGTGAATCGAAGCTTTTTTCATTATTTAATGACACTGCGAGGCGGTGGCACACATGATGCTTTATCTGTTTTCGCTACAGAAGCCGGTAAAGACATCCAATTTCCTAAGCACAGCTCTAGCTACGAAGAAATTTCTAATTATCTGGAACTGAATGTCGACTATTTGCCGTCCATGGATATCTTTGACGAAGCATGGGAAAAATATTTAGAAAATAATCATGACATATAAGAGATAGTTTTGTACTTTATGATCAAAAAAGTTTTTTGTCCAATAGCCTAATTGAAAGAATTATTTTTATTTCAGCTATCTAGTCGCATTTTTTTGATATTTTTCTTATAATAAAGAAAGAATGAAAAAACGAGGGATGGATTGATAGAGATTGACAAAAAAACAACGCTATATTAATCGCTTCTGGCTTGTATTCAAATACTTACTTGTTTCTGTATTCCTTGCGTTCATGTTGCGGGGATTTTTATTCATCCCGGTACCAGTGGAAGGCAATTCAATGGAAAACGTGTTGAAGCAAGGTGATATGGTTGTGATGGAAAAATTTTCGGAGATCAGACGATTTGATATTGTTGTTTTTCAATTAGCAGATGGCACGATTTATATCAAACGAGTAATCGGTCTTCCAGGAGAAAATGTCAGCTACCAAAATGATCAATTGAAGATCAATGGGAAAGTAGTTAAGGAACCTTATCTAACTAAAAACCTGAAATCAGATCATGCAAATGCATCCTATACGACGGACTTTACACTACAAGAGCTAACGGGACAATCCAAGCTTCCGGAAGATAATTATTTTGTACTTGGAGATAATCGAAGAGTTTCAAAAGATAGTCGTTCGTTTGGCACGATCAATAAAACTGATATTCTAGGTAAAGCAAGATTTGTCTATTATCCACTTGATGAAATAAAATGGATCCAGTGAGAAACAATAAAGCGTGCAATCTGTTGAGACTGCACGCTTTATTGTTTAATCCAAAATCAGTTTACTACCTTAGTACGTAAAATCAAACAGCTCGTTTAAACACTTTTCTAGCCTCTAAAGTTTTGATAAATGAATAAACAACCATTATTTGAATAGGGATTTGGATCATATTCCTGATGACTCTACCTAGAAAAATCACTTTGAAATCTGCACCAAACAAAACAGACATCAGCCAAGAATTGATAAAAAGGCTGACTGGGATCATAATCAATAATTGGGCAGCGATGACGGAAGGCAGGTTTATCTTTTTATGATATAAAAATAAGCCATTAATAAATCCACCAAGGAAAGCCGTGATAAGAAAAGCAGCTTGAAACGTTCCTGAACCAAATATCGTGAAATTTAAAGTGTTCGACAACATTTCAAGCAAACCAGCCCAGATCGGTCCATATAGATAACCCATAAGCGCCATACTTAAAAATCCGAATGTGATTTGAAAATAAGCAGGACCAATCGCTATCTTGTATAAGATGACATCAAGGGCTAATAAAAGAGCAGAGGTCGACAACAATCTTGCATTCATTTCGGGCAATCTAAAAACGTCTTTTGCAATCAAAGTGTTCAAAATATTCTCTCCTTTGTCAGTTAATAATAAAAGGATACCATAAAATCACCAATGTGTCATGACACATTGGTGATTTATATACACTGGCATCTAACAATTAAAAAAAGGGTGAGAAGACTGCTTTTATAAACTGTAAAAAAGAGATTGTACGAATGAAAAAAATAGAGGCGGAGAATACTTATCGTATCATCCGCCTTTGTTTTTTTGTTATAAAAAACGTCAGATTAGTTATCTGCTTACATCTTCATCCATACGGGTTCTAATGTATTTCCGTCTAGATCTTGGACTTCTAATGAAAACATTTCTTCTTCAGGCATTCCCATATCTACTTCGTGGAAAGTACCACCATTTTCTTTTGCAATTTGAGCAAATTTTTTTACTTCATCCGCGTTTTCAACACTAAACGAAATCAAAGCACCACTTGTTTTTTTATTATCAGCTATTTCTTTATCTTTTATAAATTTTTTATAAAAATCATGAGAGAGAAGCATTACCCAAAAAGTGTCATCCCATACCATTGAACCAGCTTCTTCAGTAGAAAATTCTTCATTTTTTTTAAAACCCAGCTTTTCATAAAAAGCAACGGAACGATTGACATCAGCAACAGGAAAATTAACAAAAACCATACTATTCATTTGTTTCGTCTCCTTTCTGTTTTGTTCGTCTATCATCTCTTATTTAGGAAACGTTGTCAAAAATTTAGATTCATATATAGAAACCAAAATAAAAATTTACATCATCAAAAAAGTGAAGATGTGATAGAATGAGGACTGGTTCACTTTCACTTAACTAATAGATGGAATTTCTTTATAATAAAAAAGTGAATTTATATTGAAAAAGAAAAAAAACAAGTAAAGCCGGGGAATATTCCGGTATGAAAGGAATGGAGAGAACAATGACCATCCAATGGTTTCCGGGACATATGGCAAAAGCCCGACGAGAAGTTTCTGAAAAAATGAAATATGTGGACATCGTATTTGAATTGGTAGACGCACGATTACCTTTATCTTCTCGTAATCCAATGCTAGATCAGATCATTCAGCAAAAACCTCGCCTTGTTTTATTGAATAAAGCGGATCTGGCAGATCCACAACAGACAAAGCTGTGGCAAGAATATTTTCGTAAACAAGGCCATCTTGCATTAGCTATCACGGCACAAGAAAGTAAAGGAATTAAAGGTCTAGTACCTGCGGCTAAAGAAGCATTGAAAGAAAAACGGGCAAGAGATGCTGCTCGGGGGATCAAGCCTCGCGCTATTCGGGCAATGGTCTTAGGTATTCCAAATGTTGGGAAATCTACGTTGATGAATCGACTAGTAGGCAAGAAAATTGCACAGACAGGAAATAAGCCTGGCGTAACAAAAGGTCAGCAGTGGCTTCGTTTAGGTAATGAGTTGGAATTGTTAGACACACCAGGGATTTTATGGCCCAAATTTGAAGATGAAGAAATCGGCAAAAAACTAGCGCTGACAGGCGCGATCAAAGATCAGCTTGTCCATTTAGATGATTTAGCGATTTACGGATTAGACTTTTTTGCCCGATATTATTCAGGAAGAATCAGCGATCGTTATGGTTTATCAATCGAGCAAGAAGAAAAATTGGCACCGGAATTACTGATGGATATTACAGCAAAACGTGGGTATAAAGAAGACTATGATCGCGGCAGCGAATTAGTCGTGCATGATATTCGCCAAGGAAAACTTGGACGATACACACTGGATCGTTGCGAAGAAATGGAGCAAAAAAGTGATGACTGAATCCATCCAAAGTATCAAAGAACGATTGAAAAGCATACAGAGAATAGATGATCCTACACTAGAATCATTAAGAAATGATCCACGCAAAGGCGTGCAGCAAGCACTGGCTTCTTTTGAACGACGATTGAAAAAGGAAGCATTAATTAAGGAAAAATATGAAGAAATGTTTTGCTTTGAAAAGCAAGGGTACGCACAAGGTCACCAATGGATTGCCGGCATTGATGAAGTAGGAAGAGGACCATTAGCTGGACCTGTCGTGGCAGCTGCAGTTATCTTGCCGAAAAATGAGATCATATTAGGGCTGAATGACTCCAAACAATTATCAGAGAAAAAGCGAGAACTTCTTTATCAACAAGTTCAAGAAAAAGCCCTGGCAATCGGGATCGGGATCGTTGATCAGCAGACAATCGATGATGTGAATATTTATGAAGCAAGTAAATTAGCGATGATCCAAGCAGTAGAAAAATTGTCCATTGTACCAAGCTATTTGTTGATCGATGCGATGACCTTGGATTTGCCTATCCAGCAGGAAAAAATAATCAAAGGGGATGCACGATCTGTGTCGATTGCTGCTGCAAGTATCATTGCTAAAGTATATCGAGACCAATTGATGAAAGAATATGACGTGCTTTATCCTGGATATGGTTTCTCGCATAATGCAGGTTATGGAACAAAGGAACACTTAGAAGGACTTGAACGACAAGGAATTACGCCAATCCATCGTAAAAGTTTTGCACCTGTAAAAAAATATTTACAATAAAAAACAGCCGCTTTTACGTATCTTATTAGAAAGAGAGACGAAAGGCGGTTTTATGATGTATCAAATAGAAGAGAATTTATTGAAACTTGCTTATGCAAAAGGAATCAGTAGTCAAGGAAAATGGGCACTTGCTAACTGGATGATGCAGTATCCTTATAAAGAAATCGGATTTGAAGACATCATTAAGATAGGTAAAATAACCACACATCGGGAGCTGTTTCGCAAAAGTTGGCAGGAAATTCACGCTAACTGGGGCAAAATCCAATCGAAACAGTCGTTTATCACTTGCTTTGATCCCAAATATCCCCCTCAGCTACTTCACTTGACCTATCCGCCAATTGTACTGTTTTATAATGGTGATCTATCTTTACTTTCTTGTAACATGTTAAGCGTTGTTGGTGGAAGACACACTTCTGCTTTAGCCAAAAAAACAGTTTATTATTTACTAAAACCAGTGGTAGAAGCTGGATATGTGATCGTCAGTGGCTGCGCGAAAGGGATAGATACATACGGTCAACAAGCAGCAATCTCTCATGGTGGACGGACAATCGCAGTCATTGGAACAGGGATAGAGCAAGTCTATCCTGCTGAAAATCGTGACTTGCAAGAGGTGATTGCAAATGATCATCTTCTTTTGAGTGAATATCCTCCTCAATCCGGCCCGAAAAAGCATCGTTTTCCAATGAGAAATCGGATTATCGCAGCTTTGTCTAAAGGAACATGTGTCTTTGAAGCCAAGAAAAAAAGCGGCTCTCTGATAACAGCACAGCAAGCATTGGATCTTGGAAGAACAGTTTTTTCTGTTCCAGGAAATATTTTAACAGAACATTCTACCGGATGTCATCATTTGATCCAAGACGGTGCAGTTTGCACGGTTTCGGGTGAAGATATCTTGGCAGAATTTAAAGAATAACACCATACTTTTCATTTGCTTTTCTTGACAAACGTTTTCTGAATGGATATGATTAGCTACGATTTGTATGAATCCTCTTTTAATAGTAGGAACACGACAATGGAAAGGAGTCCATTCAGTAATGGCGTATAAATATTTAGTGATTGTAGAATCACCTGCAAAAGCCAAGACAATTGAGAAATATCTTGGACGAAACTATAAAGTAATGGCCAGTGTTGGCCATATAAGAGATTTACCGAAAAGTAAAATGGGTATCGATTTTGAAAACAATTATGAACCCCATTATATTTCTATACGCGGAAAAGGCGATGTCATCAAAAGCCTTAAAGCCGCAGCAAAAAAAGCTCAAAAAGTTTACTTGGCAAGTGACCCGGATAGAGAAGGAGAAGCGATTGCTTGGCATTTAGCGTACCTACTTGGGTTGGATCTGAAAGAAAAAAATCGGGTGGTCTTCAATGAAATCACAAAAGACGCAGTCAAAGCAGCTTTTAAGGAACCAAGAACGATCGATGTAGATTTAGTAGATGCACAGCAAGCTCGTCGTACCTTAGACAGAATCGTTGGTTATTCGATCAGTCCTATTCTCTGGCGTAAGGTCAAGAAAGGGTTAAGTGCAGGACGTGTCCAATCTGTCGCTTTAAAAATTATTATTGACCGTGAAAAAGAGATCCGAGAATTTGTTCCAGAAGAATATTGGAGCATCGACGGTAATTTTAAAAAAGCTCGCAAGAAATTCAAAGCAAATTTCTGGGGAATCGACGGTAAGAAAAAGAAATTACCAGATGCACAAAGTGTAAAAGAAGTCACTGCTAGAATTGATGGAACAGACTTCGAAGTTAAAAAAGTAGAAAAGAAAGAGCGCAAAAGAAACCCTGCGAATCCTTTCACTACAAGTAGCCTGCAACAAGAAGCTGCCCGTAAGTTAAACTTTCGAACAAGAAAAACCATGATGGTAGCACAGCAATTATATGAAGGAATCACTTTGGGTAAACAAGGAACAGTCGGCTTGATTACATACATGCGTACTGATTCTACCCGGATTGCCGATACAGCAAAAGCAGAGGCCGCAGCATTTATTGAAGATACGTATGGAAAAGAATTTTCTAGACATGATCACCGAAAGATCAAAAATGCTCAAGGCGCACAAGATGCCCATGAAGCTGTGCGTCCAACGAGTGTGCTTCGTACACCAGATGAACTCAAACAATATTTAGATAAAGATCAATTGAAACTTTATACATTGATCTGGTCACGTTTTGTGGCTAGTCAGATGACACCAGCTATTTTAGATACAATGAAAGTGACATTAGAACAAAATGGTGTCATCTTCATTGCGAACGGTTCAAAAATCAAATTCAAAGGATTCATGCAAGTGTATGTGGAAGGTAGAGATGACGGCAAAGAAGAGAAAGAAAATATTCTTCCAGAACTTGAAGAAGGCGATATAGTCCAATCTGTTGATATTGAACCAAAACAACATTTTACTCAACCACCAGCACGTTTTAGTGAGGCTACGTTGATTCGTGCACTAGAAGAAAACGGGGTAGGGCGACCTTCCACTTATGCACCAACACTTGATACGATCCAAAGACGCTACTATGTAAAATTGACACAAAAAAGATTTGAGCCGACTGAACTAGGAGAAATTGTCAATTCACTGATCTGTGAATTCTTCCCTCAAATCGTCGATATCCATTTCACAGCAGAAATGGAAGGAGATTTGGATAAAATTGAAGAAGGCACGGAAGCGTGGGTCAAAGTGGTTGATCGTTTCTATAAACCGTTTGAAAAAGAACTGACGAATGCGGAAGAAAAAATCGAAAAAATTCAAATCAAAGATGAACCAGCAGGATTCGATTGTGATGTCTGTGGACATCCGATGGTAATAAAATTAGGGAAATATGGGAAGTTTTATGCTTGCAGTAATTTTCCTGATTGTCGGAATACGAAACCAATCGTAAAAGAAATCGGTGTGACTTGCCCAGTATGTCATGAAGGACAAGTCATTGAACGAAAATCTAAGAAAAACAGACTATTCTATGGTTGTTCCCGTTTCCCAGAATGTGAATTCACTTCTTGGGATAAACCAGTGGGCAGAAATTGTCCAAAATGTGACGGATATCTGGTCGAGAAGAAAGTCAAAGGCGGTAAACAAGTAGTCTGTGTAAATGGAGATTACGAAGAAGACATCCAAAAATAATAGAAAAGAGGTTCTTTCATTGAAAATGGTAAATGTTGTTGGAGCAGGGCTTGCCGGAAGTGAAGCTGCTTGGCAAATCGCACAAGCAGGAGTCCCTGTCCGTTTATATGAAATGCGTCCAGTCAAATCGACTGAGGCGCATCACACAAGTAATTTTGCTGAACTAGTATGTTCCAATTCATTAAGAGGAAACAGTTTGGCTAATGCAGTAGGGTTATTGAAAGAAGAAATGCGCCGATTGGATTCGGTAGTAATCACTTCGGCAGATGAAACAGCAGTGCCAGCTGGTGGTGCCTTAGCTGTTGACCGCGATTCTTTTTCTGAAACAATTACCCGAAAAGTCAAAGAGCATCCATTAGTAACAGTGATAAACGAAGAAATTACTGAAATACCGGAAGGAATCACCGTAGTAGCAACAGGACCTTTGACTTCTCATCCATTAGCAGAAAGCATCAAAGCATTCAATGGTTCAGATGGTTTTTATTTCTATGATGCAGCTGCACCAATCGTAGACAAAGCTACGATCGATATGGATAAAGTATATTTGAAGTCCCGCTATGACAAAGGAGAAGCAGCTTACTTGAACTGTCCGATGACAGAAGAGGAATTCAAAGCTTTCCATGAGGCACTAATCAATGCCGAAGTGGCAGAACTTAAATCTTTTGAGAAAGAAAAATATTTTGAAGGATGTATGCCAATTGAAGTAATGGCACAGCGAGGATTCAAAACGATGCTTTTCGGACCTATGAAACCAGTTGGATTGGAAGATCCTAAAACTGGCAAACGTCCTTATGCTGTTATCCAGCTGCGTCAAGACAATGCTGCAGCTTCTTTATACAACATCGTGGGCTTTCAGACTCACTTGAAATGGGGCGAGCAAAAACGTGTTTTCCGGATGATTCCTGGGTTAGAAAATGCTGAATTCGTTCGCTATGGTGTGATGCACCGAAACAGCTTTATGAATTCGCCAGAATTGCTGAAACCGACTTACCAATCAACGAAACGCGAAGATCTGTTCTTTGCAGGTCAGATGACTGGTGTAGAAGGCTATGTTGAAAGTGCAGCGAGCGGACTACTTGCTGGAATCAACGCCGCACGCTTAGCAAAAGAAATGGAACCAGTCGAGTTTCCACAAGAAACAGCTATTGGAAGTATGGCATACTACATTACTCATGCGGAAGGAAAACATTTCCAACCGATGAATGCCAACTATGGTCTGTTTCCTGAACTGCCAGAGCGCATTCGAGACAAAAAAGCAAGATATGAAGCAATTGCACAACGAGCTTTAAAAGCTAATGAGGCAATAAAAACAGAATTAGAAAAAACTGCAATCCCAAATGAGTAAGGAAACTCCATGAAGAGGGTGAGACGGATAGTCTCGCTCTTTTTCTTGCGTTTTTCTTAAGAATTTCTCAAACAAAATGTGAGGAATTGCGCCAATTGTGAACAAACTTAGAAATATTGGTTAAATTCTGACAATTTATTTGTCTTTTTATAAACGCTGTGCTAAATTATTCTCTGGGACAAAAGGAAGGTGAGAAAATGACAGAAGCCACGTGGGAACAAAAATTTTTGCGTTATTTGATTGTCGAAAGAGGATATTCAGAAAAAACGAAAGAAGCATATGAAGAAGACATTCTCCATTTCAAACATTTTTTGGAGGAATCTGGAGACGCTGATCTGCTGAAGGCGGAATATTTTACGGTTCGTGTCTATTTGAGTGCATTAGCTGATCATCGTCCTAGCTATAGCAGAAATTCTATCAGTCGCAAGATAGCCAGCCTACGTTCGTTTTATCAGTATCTTCTCAAAGAAGAAGTGATAAAAGAAAATCCATTTTCTTACGTTCATCTCAAAAAGAAAAATTTGAGACTGCCACGTTTTTTTTATGAAAATGAAATGCAAGCACTTTTTGACAGCGTAGCAGGAGATAGTCCTTTGGATTTGAGGAACCGCGCTTTACTGGAAGTCCTTTACGGGTCAGGCATCCGTTTAAGTGAGTGTAGCAGTTTGTCGGTATCAGACATTGATTTTGATTCAGAGGTCATGTTGATCCATGGTAAAGGGAACAAAGAGAGATATGCTCCTCTAGGTTCTTTTGCTCAAGATGCTCTGCAAGAATATTTCAGGGAAGGCCGCCAGGTATTGATGACAAAATATCACGAAGAGCATGATATCGTTTTTGTGAATCATCATGGAAAACCAATCACGCCTACTGGAATTGAATATGTCTTGAATCAAATGATCAAAAAAAGCAGTTTGGATAGTGATATCCATCCTCACATGCTGCGCCATACATTTGCTACTCATTTATTAAATAATGGGGCAGATTTGCGGACAGTCCAAGAATTGCTAGGACATGCCAATTTATCGACTACCCAGATCTATGCCCATGTAACAAAAGAAAGTTTACAAAAAAACTATCGTTCTTTCCATCCAAGAGCGTAAAAATAAGGAAAAGAACAAATTTAGGAGGAAACAAACATGGTCGAATCACCATTTCATTCAACCACTATCTGTGCCGTCGAAAAAGACGGGAAATTTGCTATGGCTGGAGATGGCCAAGTAACAATGGGTGAATCTGTTGTCATGAAAGGCACTGCAAAGAAAGTACGACGTATCTACAATGGAGAAGTTGTTGTAGGTTTCGCCGGAAGTGTTGCAGATGCGTTTACTTTAGAAGAAAAATTTGAAGGCAAACTAAACGAATATAACGGGAATCTACAACGCGCAGCTGTCGAATTAGCTCAAGAATGGCGGACACAGCAATCTATGCAAAAACTTGAAGCGATGCTGATCGTAATGAATGATAAAGAAATGCTTCTTGTTTCAGGTACAGGAGAAGTTATCACACCAGATGATGGTATCTTAGCTATCGGATCAGGAGGGAATTTTGCGTTGGCTGCAGCCCGAGCAATGAAAAACTATGCTCAAAACGACATGAGTGCGAAAGAAATTGCAGAAAATGCGTTAAATATTGCCGCAGATATCTGTATCTTTACTAATCATAATATTATCGTAGAAGAACTGTAAGAGGTGAGTAGATATGTATGAATTAAAACAAACACCAAGACAAATCGTAAGTGAATTAGATGAATATATCGTAGGACAGCACGCAGCAAAAAAATCTGTTGCCGTTGCTTTGCGTAACCGCTATCGCCGTTTGCAGTTAGATGAAAAAATGCAACAAGATATTACACCAAAAAATATGCTGATGATCGGACCTACAGGGGTCGGTAAAACAGAAATCGCACGACGTTTGGCAAAAATCGTCAATGCACCATTTGTCAAAGTCGAAGCAACAAAATTTACTGAAGTCGGTTATGTCGGAAGAGATGTAGAATCAATGGTTCGGGATTTAGTAGAAAATGCGATCCAAATCGTAGAAAAAGAGCAGTACAGCCGTGTATACACAAGTGCTAAAAAAAATGCAGAAAAACGTTTGGTAAAAATCTTGGTACCTGGTATCAAAAAAGAACAGAAACAATCCACTAATCAATTTGAACAAATGATGAATCTTTTTAATGCTAGTCAGCAAAATACCGCTGAACCGCAAGAAGAAGTGACAGAAGATATTCGAATCAATCGCCGTACAGTCTTGGAACAACTACAAAAGGGTTTACTGGATAGTCGTGAAGTAACCATTGAAGTTGAAGACCAAAAGAAACCTGCACCAATGATGAACAATGGATTGGAGCAAATGGGGATCGACCTAAATGAAACTCTAGGTGCTTTGACACCGAAGAAAAAAGTGGAACGGACGGTAACAGTCAAAGAAGCTTTAGAGTTATTGATCAAGGAAGAATCAGCAAAATTAGTCAAGGATGCTGATATCCATAGTGAGGCAATCAAATTAGCGGAAGAAAGTGGAATTATTTTTATCGATGAAATCGATAAGATCACTTCTAAATCACAGCAATCTGGAGAAGTATCCAGAGAAGGCGTCCAAAGAGACATATTGCCAATCGTCGAAGGTTCACAAGTAAATACAAAATACGGGATCATCCAAACAGATCATGTCTTATTCATTGCTTCAGGAGCGTTCCATTTATCTAAACCGAGTGATTTGATTCCAGAACTCCAAGGGCGTTTCCCAATACGGGTAGAATTAGATGATTTGACAGCTGAAGATTTTGTGAAAATTCTGACTGAACCGAATAATGCTTTAATAAAACAATATGTAGCATTGATTGGTACAGAAAATGTGTCAGTTACGTTTACAAAAGAAGCAATTGAACGGATCGCTCAAATCGCTTTCGATGTCAACCGTGACACAGATAATATCGGCGCACGCAGACTGCATACCATTTTGGAAAAACTACTAGAAGATCTATTATTTGAAGCACCAGATATGCAAATGGGAGAAATAACGATCACAGAAGCATATGTGGATGACAAACTTGGCTCAATTGCGGCAAATGAAGATTTAAGTCGCTATATTTTATAAAAAATCGGAGGACGACAATGACAGACTTGCTAACGAAAACCCGCAAGATAAACACACTTTTGCAGCAAAAGAATACTTTTGACGTGCAAGCAGATTTGCCTTACGATAAAATGGCTGTCACACTAGGTGGTATTCTTGACAGCAACACCTATATCATAGGAAGTGACGGAGTATTACTAGGTTATAATGAACGTCACGATGTGAACAATGAACGAATCAAAACAATGTTTGTTGAGAAACAATTTCCTGAATCTTATACTGATACAGTGGCACAGTTGATGAAAACTGAAGCTAATATCCCAATTACTAGTGATATTACTGCATTTCCGGTAGAGTCAAGAGAGAAATATCCATTTGGTCTGACGACTGTCGTTCCGATCTTTGGAGCTGGCGAACGTTTGGGTACGATTATCTTATCTCGTATGGAACAATCGTTTGCAGATGACGATCTAGTCTTAGCAGAATATGGAGCTACGGTTGTCGGTATGCAGATCCTTTATCAGAAGTCTCGAAGCATCGAAGCAGATGTACGGAGTGCAACGGCTGTCCAAATGGCAATCAACACATTATCTTATAGCGAATTGAAGGCTGTACAAGCTATCTTTGAAGCATTGGATGGAGATGAAGGTCGTCTGACTGCTTCTAATATTGCCGATAGTATCGGCATCACTCGTTCTGTGATCGTCAATGCTTTACGAAAATTGGAATCAGCTGGAATCATTGAATCTCGTTCGTTAGGCATGAAGGGAACTTATTTAAAAGTATTGAATTCCCGTTTTAAAGACGAGTTAGCAAAACACAGTTATTAGAAGTAAGGGGACTGGGGCAGATAGAAATGTTTGTTCCAGCCTTCCCATTTTAAAAAGTAAGTCGAAGTTGGAGGAATGGCAATGACTGTTATTATTCAAAATGACCAGCTGATCGCCGAAATCGCTGAACACGGTGCGGAATTGATCAGTCTGAAATCAAAAGAACATGGTTTAGAGTATATCTGGCAAGGTGATCCAGCGTATTGGGGCAGACATGCACCGGTTTTATTCCCTTTTGTTGGACGTTTAAAAGATGATCAGTATGTTTATCAAGGGAAAACATATCAAATGGGGCAACACGGATTTGCTCGGGATATGGATTTTGAAGTCATTGAACATGGACAAGAAATGGCTAGTTTCATCTTAAGGAGTACGCCGGAGACATTAGAAAAGTATCCATTTGATTTTGAATTAGTGATCAGCTATGAATTAGGAGGAGACGGCATCACGGTTCATTATCAAGTGGCAAATACCGGTGAAAAAGAAATGTTCTTTTCTATCGGTGGGCATCCTGCTTTCAATGTACCTCTTGAAGAAGGATTGTCATTTGAAGATTTCTATCTGGCATTTTCTCCATTGAAATCAAGATTACGCCTACCATTGAAAGGCCCATTCATCGATATGGATCAAAAGACGTTAGGTCAGACAAATACGAATCTGGCTTTGAATCGTGAACTTTTTGAGCAAGATGCCTTGGTTTTTGAAACAAGGGGTCTAAATGCGTATGCCATTCGAAGTGAAAAATCTTCCCATAGCGTAACTTTAAGCTATAAAGATATGCCTTATGTAGGGATCTGGTCTCCTTATCCAAAAGAAGCGCCTTTCGTTTGTATCGAACCGTGGTGCGGAATCGCTGACGCGGTGAACAGTAGTGGAAACTTGATGGAAAAAGTAGGGATCAATCAACTAGGTGCCCATGAAATCTTCAAGACAAAATATTCCATCACAGTGAAGTAAGAGGTTGTGACCGAGAAGTTAGCAGGGAACACCGTTTACCAAGGTGTGTAAAAAAGCTATCCTGTAAGTAATAAGGGAGTGTGACATCGATTTGTCACACTCCCGTTTTATCTCTTTGGAATGAAAAAGTATCAGGATTTTTTCTTGCTGCTATTCAAACCAAACGGGATTCGACTTTCAGTATGGTTTCTGATACGCTTGATATTGTCTTTATGCCGATAAAAGATAAAGGAAGAAACTAAAAAGGCAATGATCGTCAGTAACCAATTGGGCTTAGCCAAAATCACAGGAGCTACATAAGGAAGGACGATCGTAGATAAAGTGATCAATACTGCACTGATCATACTGCTCAAACTCACCATACTTGTACAAAATAAACTAACGATAAAGATGATACAAGAATAAACAAAAAATACAGGATTAAATCCTAAAAGCATTCCTGCACTTGTCGCAACAGCTTTTCCTCCTTTGAACCCAGCAAAAATCGGAAATGTATGGCCAAGAATGGCGCATACTCCAAACCAAAGAGGGTTAATCCCAGAAAGGTGGAAGATCATCGGCAAACAAGTAGCCAATGTACCTTTTAAAATATCCATAAGCAGGACAACAATCCCGGCTGTTTTGCCTAATACACGAAATGTATTGGTCGTTCCAGTATTACCGCTCCCGTGTTGTCGGATATCTTTTTTGAAAAACAATTTGCCAATCCAGACACCGGAAGGAATAGAACCTAAAAGATATGCTAAAATAAGTAATAAGATCAATTTCATTTTTTACCCTCTTTCAAGTTGAAAACTATCCTTTATTTTAGCATGAATAGGTAACAGGAACAATTGAAAAAATGAAAGATACAAGTATAATAGATGGAATAAAAAGAAAAGCAAGGGGTGGCAGAAATGTCTGTAAAAAATCCAACACAAGAAACGATTTTCAACTATTTGGAAGAAGCAAAAAATATTGCCGTCGTAGGCTTGAGCAATAAACCAGAACGAACAAGTTACATGGTTGCACAGGTATTGCAAGACAATGGATATAAAATCATACCAGTAAATCCATTATTGGCTGGTGAAGAAATTCTAGGCGAGAAAGTCTATGCGAATTTGACAGAAATCGATGATCCAATCGATATCGTAGATGTATTTAGACGGAGTGAATTTTTACCTGAAGTAGCAGATGATTTTTTGAAAACTGATGCTAAAGTGTTCTGGGCACAATTAGGGATTGAAAACAAAGAAGCAGCTGAGATGCTAAGAAAAGCAGGACGTACAGATATCGTGATGGATCGTTGTATTAAGATTGAACTTGGTAAGTTGAAAGAAAACCAAAAATAAAAATGACCACAAAGAAGAGATGATCGATAGAGGGGAATGTCGAAAAAGCGGTTAGGAGATAATTAAAATTGATTTCTCGTCTACCCTCTTTTTTTTCACGACCTTTTCTAGTATGATAATCGTGGTGCGGTTTTGCCGCAAAGTATTATTGAAGGAGCGTTTGCCTTGGCAAAAAAAGTAAACAACGAATACAATGACTCGTCCATCCAAGTATTGGAAGGATTAGAGGCAGTTAGAAAAAGACCAGGGATGTACATTGGATCCACTGACAGCCGAGGCTTGCATCATTTAGTCTATGAAATCGTCGATAATGCAGTTGACGAAGCATTATCAGGTTATGGCAGTGAGATTGATGTGACCATCCATGAAGACAATAGTATAACTGTTGCAGATAGCGGACGTGGGATGCCTGTAGGAATGCATGCTTCCGGAATACCAACAGTTGAAGTGATTTTTACTGTGCTGCATGCTGGCGGAAAGTTTGGTCAAGGAGGGTACAAAACTTCTGGTGGACTGCACGGTGTAGGAGCCAGTGTGGTAAATGCCTTATCGAAATGGCTAACTGTAACGATCGTTAGAGATGGCGTAGAGTATCAGCAGAAATTTAAAAACGGCGGTAAACCTGACGGTACGTTGAAAAAGATAGGAAAAACAAAAAAAGCAAACGGGACGACTGTCCATTTTTTACCAGACGATACAATATTCAGTACAACGAAATTTTCATATGAAATTTTAGCCGAACGGTTAAGAGAATCTGCCTTTCTTCTAAAAGGCGTTAAAATCTCTCTTTCTGATCTTCGTGGAGAAGTACCAGTCAAGGAAATTTTTCATTACGAAGAAGGAATCAAAGAATTTGTTGATTATCTGAATGAAGAAAAAGATACATTGACACCAGTTGTTTATTTTTCAGGAGAAAAAGAAGGTATCGAAGTAGAGGTCGCTTATCAATACAATGACGGGTATTCAGAAAATGTCTTATCTTTTGTCAATAACGTTCGGACAAAAGATGGGGGAACCCATGAAGCTGGAATGAAAGCGGCAATGACGAAATCTTATAATGAATATGCGAGAAAAGTTGGTTTGCTGAAAGAACGGGACAAGAATCTGGAAGGTAGTGATTTCAGAGAAGGGTTAGCTGCTGTACTTTCTATCCGTGTACCTGAAAATCTTCTGCAATTTGAAGGGCAAACAAAAGAAAAACTTGGTACGCCAGTTGCTCGTACCGTAGTAGATAACGTCATCAGTGAACAAATGGGCTTTTATTTGCAGGAAAATAGCGAAATGAGCCAGATGTTGGTCCGTAAAGCAATCAAAGCCAGAGAAGCGAGAGAAGCAGCACGTAAAGCCAGAGAAGAAAGCCGAAATGGGAAGAAGCGTAAAAAAGGCGAATCTCTTCTTTCAGGAAAATTGACACCCGCACAATCCCGAAACCCTAAGAAAAATGAATTGTATTTAGTCGAAGGGGATTCTGCTGGCGGATCTGCTAAACAAGGAAGAGACAGAAAGTTCCAAGCAATTCTACCTTTACGAGGAAAAGTCATCAATACCGAAAAAGCTAAAATGCAAGATATCTTGAAAAATGAAGAAATCAATACGATGATCTATACGATTGGTGCAGGAGTCGGTCCTGAGTTTTCTATCGAAGACTGTAATTACGACAAAGTAATCATCATGACCGATGCGGATACAGACGGCGCCCATATTCAAGTATTACTGCTTACTTTCTTTTATCGTTATATGAAACCGCTGATTGAAGCTGGGAAAGTATATATCGCGTTACCGCCTTTATATAAAGTATCCAAAGGACAAGGAAAGAAGCAAGTCATTGAATATGCGTGGACAGATGACGAATTGGCAGCAATGATTAAAAAAGTCGGCAAAGGATATATGCTGCAGCGATATAAAGGACTTGGAGAGATGAATGCGGAACAATTGTGGGAAACAACGATGGATCCGACTTCCCGTACGTTGATCCGCGTCCGTATCGATGATGCTGCGCAAGCTGAACGTCGAGTAACCACACTGATGGGTGACAAAGTAGAACCTCGAAGAAAATGGATCGAAAATCACGTGCAATTTACGCTCGAAGAAGATGGCAGTATCTTAGATAAAAAAGAGGATACTGAAATCTCTCCTTCAGTTTCTAATGATTTATTAGATGAAGAACGAGCAGATAAAAATGAAAACAATCAGTTATTTGAAGTAGAATAGGAGGTCACCTGATGGAAAATCGACAAGAAGTACAAGAATTAACTTTAGAAGAAGTGATGGGTGACCGCTTCGGACGTTATTCCAAATATATTATCCAAGAACGTGCACTGCCTGATATCCGTGATGGATTGAAGCCAGTGCAACGCCGGATATTATTTGCCATGAACAAAGATGGCAATACGTATGACAAAGGATTCCGTAAATCAGCAAAATCTGTCGGAAATATCATGGGGAATTATCATCCTCATGGTGACAGCAGTATTTATGAAGCGATGGTCCGCATGAGCCAAGACTGGAAGTTGCGGGAAGTACTGATCGAAATGCACGGGAATAACGGGAGTATGGACGGTGATCCACCTGCTGCGATGCGTTATACTGAAGCCAGATTATCCAAGTTAAGTGGAGAGATGCTAGCAGATATCGAAAAAGAAACAGTCGATCTCGTGTGGAATTTTGATGATACAGAAAAAGAACCAACAGTCCTTCCAGCTCGATACCCAAACCTTCTCGTCAATGGATCGACAGGTATATCTGCTGGATATGCAACAGAAATCCCGACTCATAACTTAGCTGAAGTGATTGATGGCACAATCTATATGATCGATCATCCACAAGCGAGCCTTGAAAAATTGATGGAATATATTCCTGGACCTGACTTTCCAACAGGAGGGATCTTGCAAGGAAAAGATGAAATCAAAAAAGCTTATGAAACAGGGCGAGGAAAAGTTATTCTTCGTTCGAAAACAAAGATAGAGGCAATGAAGGGTAATAAACAGCAAATCGTGATCACAGAAATCCCATATGAAGTAAATAAAGCGACCTTGGTGAAAAAAATGGATGAGATCCGTTTGAATAAGAAAATCGATGGAATAGCTGAAGTACGAGATGAAAGTGATAGAACAGGTCTGCAAATTGTCGTCGAATTGAAAAAAGACGCCAATGCTCAAGGAATTTTGAATTATTTGTTCAAAAACACTGAGCTACAGATCAATTACAATTTCAATATGGTCGCTATCGACCATATGACTCCGCATCAAGTTGGACTGAAAGACATTTTAAGAAGTTATATCGAGCATCGAAAGCAAGTCATAACAAAACGTAGTCAATTCGATTTAGCCAAAGCTCAAAAAAGACAGCATATCGTAGAAGGATTGATGAAAGCTTTATCGATTCTGGATGAAGTAATCGTAACGATTCGTGAAAGTAAAGACAAAAAAGACGCCAAAAAGAATTTAGTCGACGTCTTTCAATTTACAGAAGAACAAGCAGAAGCAATTGTCACATTGCAATTATACCGTTTGACGAACACGGATATCACAGAGCTTCAAAAGGAATCCGAAAGCTTGATTGCGCAAATCACAGAGTTGAATAAAATCCTTTCAAATGACAAAGAGCTTTTCTCTGTTATGAAAAAAGAATTGCGAGAAGTGAAAAAAAATTATTCTTCCGCTCGTCTAACGACAATCGAAGACGAAATCGAAGAAATCAAAATTGATACGCAAGTCTTAGTGGCACAAGAAGACGTAATTGTCAGTGTGACGCGAGAAGGCTATGTGAAGCGAACAAGCCTTCGTTCTTATAGTGCTTCCAAACCAGAAGAAATCGGGATGCGAGAAGGCGACTACTTGCTATACTCAGGTGAATTGAGTACATTGGACCATGTTCTTCTGATCACAAATAAAGCAAATGTGATCTACCGCCCTGTCCATGAACTACCCGATTTGAAATGGAAAGATGCTGGTGAGCACATTTCTCAAACAATCTCCAATCTGTCTGTAGACGAATCGATTTTAGCTGTTTTCCCATATCAAAAAATTCAAGCAGAGAAAACATTTGTATTCATCAGCAAGAATGGATTGATCAAGCAAACACGAATGACAGAGTTCGAACCATGGCGCACCTATAAGAGCCGTCCGCTCAGCTGTATGAAGCTAAAGGCGGAAGAAGATGAACTGATTGCTGTGTATCTGAAAGAAGATCAGCCAGGCTTAGATGTTTTCTTAGTAACGCATCAAGGAATGGGTTTGCGCTATCCTTTAACAGATGTTCCCGTTGTTGGAGCAAAGGCAGCTGGAGTGAAGTCTATGAATTTGAAAGATGGAGATAGGATTATCAACGGGCTGCTTGTGTTAGCAGAAGGTGATACGCCGATCGTAATCGTTACTCAGCGAGGAGCTGTTAAACGCATGCTTGCTCAAGAAATCAGCCAAACTTCACGTGCGAAGCGGGGAGTGACGGTCATGCGTGAGCTGAAAAAAAATCCGCACCGTATTATCTATATGTCGGAAGGAAGATCAAAAGAAATAACCTTGATGAATCAAAAAGGGCAGCAGTTAACGATTGACCCAACTGATTTCCCTATAGGTGATCGAACATCGAATGGATCATTTGCGATGGATGAGAAAAAAGGTGGAGAAGTCATCGAAGTTATCGATGCTCCTGAGATTTTCATCGAGTCGTAACTGTTGTAGTATTTTAATGAAGAGACGCCATCTGTATTAATACAGGTGGCGTCTCTTTTTCATTCATTTTTAATAAATCCTTATACGTTTGCAAAAAAAGATGAAAGTGTTCACAATGCTTAAATGTTGGTATGTCAACGTTGATTTAAATATATGTAAATAAAACATAAAAATTGTTAAATAAAAAACAAGAAAACCCTTGCAAAGATAGGGTGCTGTGTTATACTAATCACGTAAAAACTGTTACATAAAACAGAAATTTAGGAGGTCCATACAATGGAGCAATGGAATGGATTTAAAGGTACCAAATGGAAAGAAGGCGTAGACACTAGAGACTTTATTCAAAATAACTACACTGAATATCGCGGTGATGACAGCTTTTTGGAAGGCCCAACAGAAGCAACAGAAAAATTATGGGATGAATTGCAAAAGTTAAATGATATCCAATTCGAGCGTAACGGTGTCTATGATATGGACACAGAAATCGTATCAACTATTACTTCACACGATGCAGGCTATTTGGATAAAGATTTGGAAAAAATCGTCGGTCTACAGACAGACAAACCTTTGAAACAAGCATTCATGCCGTTCGGCGGAATCAATATGGCTAACAATGCGCTAAAAAGTAATGGCTATACACCAAACGATGAATTGACACATATTTTCACTGACTGGCGCAAAACACATAATCAAGGTGTATTTGACGCTTATACTGCTGAAATGCGTGCTGCTCGTAAAAACAAAATCATTACAGGGCTTCCAGACGCTTACGGTCGCGGACGTATCATCGGTGACTATCGTCGTGTGGCATTGTATGGAATCGACTATTTGATGGAACAAAAGAAAAAAGATCATGATATGACTGGTTATCATACAATGAGTGAAGAAGTGATTCGTTTACGTGAAGAAATCACTGAACAATATCGTGCATTAGCGCAAATGAAAGAAATGGCTGCGAAATATGGCTATGATATTTCTAAACCAGCTGCAAATGCAAAAGAAGCTGTCCAATGGCTATACTTCGGATATTTAGCAGCAATCAAATCACAAAATGGTGCTGCGATGTCAATCGGACGTATCTCAGCATTCCTTGATATCTATATCCAACGTGATTTGGATAATGGAGTAATCACAGAAAAAGAAGCACAAGAATTGATCGACCACTTAGTAATGAAATTACGTATGGTCAAATTCGCGCGTACACCTGAATATAACCAATTATTCTCAGGATTCCCTATCTGGGCTACTTTATCCATTGCAGGTATGGGATTAGATGGTCGTTCATTAGTTACAAAGAATGATTTCCGTCTGCTTCATACATTAACAAATATGGGACCTTCACCAGAACCAAACTTGACTGTTTTGTATTCTGAACACCTTCCAGAAGGATTCAGAACATATGCTAGCAGAATCGCTATCGAAAGTTCTTCGATTCAATTCGAAAATGATAATCAGCTTCGTGAACAATGGGGTTCTGATGATTGTGCGATTGCTTGCTGTGTATCAGGAACAGTTGTCGGAAAAGACATGCAATTCTTTGGTGCTCGTGCTAACTTGGCTAAAACACTATTATATGCCATCAATGGCGGAGTCGATGAAGTGACTGGCGCCCAAGTTGGACCAGAATATCGTCCAATCACATCAGAAATACTAGACTTTGAAGAAGTGAAACATAACTTCATGAATATGATGGATTGGTTAGCAGAACTATATGTCAATACGTTGAACATCATTCATTATATGCATGATAAATATTCTTATGAAGCAGCTCAGCTGGCTTTGATGGATTCTGACTTGCAACGCACATTTGCTACAGGTATTGCTGGGATTTCTCATGCGGCAGACAGCTTGTCAGCGATCAAATATGCAAAAGTAAAAGCAATCCGTAATGAAAAAGGAATAGCAGTTGATTTTGAAGTGGATGGCGACTTCCCTAAATACGGAAATGATGATGACCGTGCAGATGAATTAGTTTCATGGATCTTGGAATACTTCATGGGACAAATCAAACGTCATAAAACTTACCGCAACTCAAAACCAACAACTTCATTATTGACGATTACTTCAAATGTTGTTTACGGTAAAAATACAGGAAATACTCCTGATGGCCGTGAAGCTGGAAAACCACTTGCGCCAGGAGCAAATCCAAGTTACAATGCGGAACAAAGTGGGTTATTAGCTAGCCTGAACTCAACAGCTAAAATGAATTACGGCTGTGCATTGGATGGAATTTCAAATACCCAAACAATCAATCCTTCAGGTCTTGGAAAAGAACAAGATACAAGAATCGAAAACTTGCGTAATGTCTTAGATGGATACTTCTCAAAAGGAGCTTATCATTTGAATGTCAATGTATTCAGTAATGATTTATTGCGTGATGCAATGGAAAATCCAATGAAATATCCGAACTTGACGATCCGGGTATCTGGTTATGCAGTTAAATTCCGTGACTTGACAAGAGAACAACAATTAGATGTCTTGATGAGAACTTCACACGACAGAATGTAAAAAGTTCGTGAAAAAAGTTTTTCGACTTAGCGTCGAAAGGACGTTGAATAGCCATCGCATCAAAATCGAATAATCAGTATGCTTATTTGAAAGAAACGATTTACAGGGGCAGGACTTGTATGTTCCGTCCCTGTAAATTTTACACATAACGAAGCGGCAATTGCGAAAAATTTTGTTCAGAAAGCTTCGCTTCGACAGCTAACTTGTACTTAAAATGAAATCAAAGAAAAGATGTGAACTTAAATGGAAGAAAAAACAATCGGCTATGTTCATTCTATCGAAACTTTCGGTTCAGTAGACGGACCTGGACTGCGCTTTGTCGTGTTTATGCAAGGATGCCGCATGCGTTGCCAATTTTGTCACAATCCAGATACTTGGAATATTGGCGGAGGGAAAGAATACACAGCAGATGAACTTTTAGATAAAGCAGAACGCTTCAGACCTTACTGGGGAAATAAAGGTGGTATTACTGTTAGTGGTGGAGAACCTCTATTGCAGATCGATTTTTTGATCGAACTATTTAAAAAAGCAAAAGAGCGGAAGATGCATACTACATTGGATACATGCGGAAAACCTTTTACGTATGAAGAACCTTTCTTTTCACGTTTTCAAGAATTGATGAAGTATACAGATTTACTGTTATTTGACATCAAACACATCGATAATGAAGAGCATAAAAAACTAACGCATTGGGACAATGAAAATATTTTAGAAATGGCTCAATATTTGTCAAAAATCAACAAACCGGTTTGGATTCGCCATGTACTAGTTCCTGAGCGAAGTGATTATGATGAATATTTGATCCGACTAGACAACTTTATTCAAACCTTGTCAAATGTAGACAGAGTAGAGATTCTTCCTTATCATACGATGGGAAAATACAAGTGGGAAACACTTGGTTTGAAATATCCATTAGAAGGGATCGAACCACCTACAAAAGAACGTGTCGAAAATGCTAAACGATTGCTTCATACAGAAGAGTATACAAAATATTTAACGCGATAGGTCGCATCGGAAAGAAGATAAGTATTGCTTCTTTCCGTTTTTTTGCTATTATTAAATAGGAGAAATCACAAAGGAGCGAATGACATGTCAAAAATTTTAGTTTTTGGTCACCAAAATCCAGATACAGATGCAATCGGGGCAGCCATTGCGTTTTCACACTTGCAAAATGAATTAGGTAAAGAAACAGAAGCAGTTGCTCTAGGTACACCTAATGAAGAAACACAATACGCATTAGACCACTTTCAGCTATCTGCACCACGAGTAGTAGAGTCAGCTAAAGCAGAAAATGCAGATGTCATGCTTGTGGATCATAATGAATTCCAACAAAGTATTTCAGATATCAGCGAAGTAAATATTTTAGCTGTAGTAGACCACCATCGTATTGCAAACTTTGAAACAGCTAATCCATTGTACTATCGTGCAGAACCAGTTGGATGTACAAGTACGATTATTTTAAAACTATATAAAGAAAACCAAGTAACAATTCCTAAAGAAATCGCAGGAATCATGCTCTCAGCTATCATTTCAGATACATTGTTGTTCAAATCACCAACATGTACGCCTGAAGATGAAGCAGCTGCAAAAGAACTTGCAGCAATCGCTGAAGTCGATCTAAACACTTATGGACTTGAAATGTTGAAAGCAGGAACAAATCTAAGTGATAAATCAGCTGCGGTTCTTCTTGATTTGGATGCAAAAAGTTTCCCAATGGGCAGTTCCAACGTTCGTATCGCTCAAGTCAATACAGTGGACCTTAATGAAGTGATGGATCGACAAGCAGAGCTAGAAGCAGCAATGGAAGATGAAATGAAAGCAAATGGCTACGATCTGTTCGTATTAGTTGTCACAAACATCTTAGACAGTGATTCAGAATTACTTGTTGCTGGTAAAGGAAAAGAAAAAGTAGAAGAAGCTTTCCAAACAACTTTGACCAACAACCGTGCTTTGCTTAAAGGTGTCGTTTCACGTAAAAAACAAGTCGTACCTCAATTGACGGCTGTATTTAGCTAATCAAAGGGTAGTATGAAGCATTCAAAATGAATGGATAAGCGATTGATATAAAAAGAAACATAGAACATACTAAAGGCCGAAGAAATGGAGGAGAATAACAGTCAATTATGACTCTTGTTCTTCCTCCTTTTTACGTAAAAGCCTTTTAAGTAAAATAAAACGGATAGAAAAGAGAACATATATGAACTATTATTATTCAAAAAATAAGGAAAACTTTTATCAAAAACTGACCGATGATCCGCTTTTTTCTTCATTGACCGATTATCTATATGAACATCGAGAACAAGAAACGATTCTAAGAGAATTGAAAAAAGAATTTTCGCAAAATAAATTTTCCCATTTTCTTGATCTATTGATCGATGCAGGATTAATCAAGAGGGAAGAACGAAGATATCATTTGAACTTTCCAATATTTGATCCTAAAGATTACTTGCAACAAGCCACTTCGGCTGCTGAAACCATAGCTGAACAATTGAAGAGACTCTCTGTTGATGAACAAAAATTAGCGATGGGAGAAGTTATTTGGGCGTATTGTTTCGAAGATGAACGGAAAGAAGCGTATTTTTATGGAGTAAGAAACAGCCGAGAGACAGAATTGCTGAGGGCAACTGCAGGAAATGAGAAGTACCGTTTTATCACACTTTCCTCTATAGAACACTTCCCGCTTACTTTGGCTAATTACTTTTTTGTACAGAAGAATCAGCTTCCTGTAACGAAGGCATTCAAAGAATTAGCCGAACTTATTGGAGACGTAAATGAAGCGTACTTTTTTGATCAAATAGAAGTTATCGTTGACAGGATACGTAAGAATAAATATAAAAATCGCCGGCCTAGTATTTTCCATCAGTCTCTACTTGTGACGAATACTATAAAGGAAGAAGAATCATTCACATTAGAATTACCTATTGTCGAAAAAAACAATTTTGAGATTGAATTACCAACATTGGATCCTTCATTGACAATGGAGGAAACGGCCTTTCTTAAACGACAAATCTTTTCTGAGCTGAGCAAGAAATTTATACCGCATGCATTTTCTTATATCAAAGAATATAGAACAGTTTTAGTGAGTAAAACCTAAGAGAGCAGTAAGCAAAAATTATACTGACTCTTGCAGGAGGAGCCTTTCTCTTCCTTTATGGTTAAAAGAATTATTTGAGTATTTTGCCTATCTACCACCTATTGGATTCACTACATGGTCTGGAAACAAAGGAATGCAAAAAAATGGTGAGAAATGTGGAATGACAAAGGAAGTAGTGATAAGAAAAGTTAGATTTTTAAATAATCAATATTATGATTCAGTCAAGTATGGCATTTTATGGGAAGAACTAGCTGCTTAGATTAGGAAGTCCATTTGATGATCCAGAATCACTAAGAAACGAATGGCGAGTCATTAATAATTTATCCAATCTTGGGTTATTCTTTTAGATTGAAGTGTTTAAAACTAAAAAAGCATTTATGAAGTCGTAATAGTCAGGCTTCAAAATGCTTTTTATTTTGTTTGTTTTTTCTTTGCCACATAAATACACCTAGACTGACGATGAAGAGCATATCCAACAGATTTCCTGCGACTTGGATCGTCGAAGGGTTGGTCAGTGGCATTAAAGCAAGGACAAAAAAGGAAAACAAGCTGTAAATAAAACAGGTGACAGGAACTAATCGAAAGAAGAGTGGACATTTCAATTGGCTAAAAATGAGTGAAAAAATAAAATAAGTAAAAATGGATAAAATCACGACTAAACCATTCATGATAAAGAAGAAAAGCGTATTGTGATTAAACGAATAAAAAAGAATTGCTAAAAAAGAAAACGTTTTAAATGCAATCAATACACTTGAAGCTTCGTTTAACGTACCAGGATGTCGATGAAAAAAATAGGCACCGAAATAAACAGAAAACAGTAAGCCGCAAAGAGAAGACAAAATCAAAAAAAACGGATTTTCTTCGGCTTCTGTGATATCAGAATGATCCAAAAGCAACCAGCCTAATGCACTAGAAGGCGCATGTGAGGTCTTAAGGTATGAATAACATAGAAAAAATAAGATCGTCAAAGTTGCAAAAAAAGAGCCTAAATGTAAAAAATTAGTGGTTCTACGTTGAATTTCCATAATATCTCCAAATTAAATTGATAAGTATATAAAGTATAATAACAAATTGATGAGTATATGTCGATGTTTTTTAATCAAAATAATAAATAAAAACTGTCTAACATTTAAAATTTAATTTAGATATTAGACAGTTTTTAAGTTTGTGAGTTATTTTCCTTGTCGTTTTCTCACTTTTTTAGTCCAGAAACCACCTGAAATATATTTTGGCTCATAAGAAATGATAAAAGCACGCTCTTCGATTTCTTTGATCAGGCGATACAGTTCACGTTCGCTTTTTCTAGGAGAAAGTATTTCGAGAACTAGCCGCTCACCTTCCAGCCCCATTGCAGAAGTCTGTGTCACACCATAACCGTGTTCTCTCAGTATACCCGGCAAACTTTTATCTTCTGCGCTATTTGCTGGCAAAATCGTTGTGACCATGATGTATCCTAATGCCAATTTGTCTTCAATCAAAATTCCGACACTGATACCTACTGCGTAACCTAACGCATAGACAAATAAATTCAGTGGATTATCTAAACGATCTAAAACAAGGGATAAGCCGACGATATAAATCGTGATCTCGACCATACTGACAAGTGGAGCAATCAGTCGATAGCCTTTCATTGTCAACATGAAACGTAACGTGTTCAGAGTGATATAAGCAAAATTAATGAGGAAGATCATCCCCAACATTTTTGGATCAATCATTTGTAAAACTCCTTTCATTTATATAACAACAATATCAAAAAAAATCGTAAGTGAAGAAAAATTGAAACTTTATACATACAAAAAAATGATAAAATGATTATAATAGAATTATAAAGATAGGTTAGGTGATTAAAATGAAAACGGTCAATCGTGTGTTTTGTGCCAGCCACGTGCTAAGTCTCCTTCTCAGTATATACTTAGGTGTCTATTCGATTCAACAGCCAATTGAGGTAGAGAACATTGTTTTTCAGATGTCGCTGACAGATGGTTTAATTTTAAGCGTTTTTTTCTTTTTGATACTGTTTATTGGTAATATTTTCGGTAGCGTTGCCAGTTTTTTGAATTTTTCTATTTATCCACTCCTTTCGCTAGCATTAGGAGTGGTGGGACTTTGTTCTCTGTGCTTATTTCCCGAGCCATTCAGTCCTGCATTTATATTATTTGGTACACTGAACCTGTTCCAGACAACTGTTGGAGCATGGTTGCTATGGCGATCAGGAAATTTAATGAAAATAGGTGAGTAACAATTGAATCCAATTATATTGAAACGTTCTGTCCATCATATTCCAGTGTTAGAAGTTGTTCTGAAAGAATTAAGAGAGGAACGTATTCCCGTTGTCATCTATTATCACGGATGGCAGACAAGTAAGGAGTTAGTTTTGACGCAAGGAAGAAAAATTGCGCAGCAGGGCATTCGTGTGATCCTGCCAGATGCGATGAATCATGGGGAGCGCAAACAGCCGGTTTCTTCTATTCCATCCTATACATTTTGGGATAGTATCTACGGAAATCTGTTTGAATTTGACACACTTATCAAGCATTTAGAAAAAAGAGGTCTTCTACATGATCAGCTTGCAGTTGGCGGGGTTTCGATGGGGGGAATGACAACATGCGCCTTGTTGGCTAAACATCCTCATATAGTAGCGGGCGTGTGTTTGATGGGTTCCCCTGCACCTTTGGAATATGGAAAAGAAATCGTAAGGCGCGGATCGGAATATAATTATGTCGTACCAAAAGACTATTTTGATTTGATTTCATGGGTTAAGAGCTATGATTTGTCATTGCAGCCGGAAAAGTTAGCTGGACGTCCTCTGTTCTTTTGGCATGGACAAGCTGACGAAAAAATCCCTTATATACAAACGGAACGATTTGTAGAAAAAAATCGGCATAAGTCTTACGGAAAAGAAATTGTTTTTCGTTCCTCAAAAACACAGCGACATATGGTACAAATACCACTAATGGAAGAAGCTTCCACTTTTTTAGCAAAAAATTTGATAAAAAAGTATAAATAATTGAAACGGAAAATCACTCATGACGATAGAGGATTTTCCGTTTTTTATTTTGGGCTATAATAAACTCTGTTAGGAAAATTTGGTATAATTGATAGTAAGAATGACAACATGTTAGAAAGGAAGAGAGCATGCCCACTTTAGCAGATGTTGCAAAACGTGCCAATGTTTCAAAAATGACGGTCTCTCGAGTCATCAATCATCCGGAACAGGTGACTGACGAATTGAAAGAGTTAGTTTTCTCAGCAATGGCTGAACTGGATTACCGTCCAAATATTGCTGCAAAAGCACTTGTCACGAATCGGTCGCAGATCATCAAATTATTTATACTGGAAGAAATCGACACAACTGAGCCCTATTACATGAATTTGCTGATGGGAATCGCTAAACGGATCGGTAAAGCGCATTATTCTCTCCAATTAGTTACAAATGATGCCTTCGACGTCGGTTCTTGTGATGGATACATCATCACAGGTGTCAGAAAAAAAGACTTCGATTGGATCGATCGTTTGGAAAAACCAGTTGTCTTGTTTGGGGAAAATTCTGAAGGATATGATTATGTAGACAGCGATAATGAATATGGTACAGCAAAAGCAACGCAATATGCCTTAGAAAGAGATTATCAAACGATTATTTATATCGGTATCGAAGTGGACGAGCCTTTTGAAATTTCAAGGGAAACTGGTTATTTATCTGTGATGAAGGAAGTTGATCTTCCTAGTAAAATCTTGCGGTTTCCAAATCATTCGACAGAAGTAGAAAGATATATGACAGAAAACTGGGCAGATTTTACAGATAAAACTTGTTTTGTATGTAGTTCAGATCGGCTAGCACTAGGAGCAGTAAGAGGGATTATAAATGCTGGAGGACACTTGCCCGAAGAATTTGGTGTGATTGGATTTGATGGGGTATTTTTAGACCAAATCAGTTCACCTAAATTGACAACGATCAAGCAAGATATTATACGTATGGGTGAAGTATGTGGAGAAATGTTGTTAAAAAAAATAGAAGAAAAAGGGGCGAGTCAAGGTTATCGTCGTTTTTTTCCTGAACTAGTTATCAGAGAGACAACGAATTAAGTCTTATTACTATATATATATTTATGAAATTCATCGCTATTTTCTTAAAATAATCAGCGCATTGCTACTGAAAACAATGAATCTGTGCTATTATTGAGAAAAGTTCCATTTTTGAGAAGGATGGTTTGAATGAAAGAAATCAGACGAAAACATTTCCGTTTTCCTGCGTACGATGATGAGTTAGGCGTAAAATTAACCAACGACAAGAAGCGAGTATTATTTGACGGACAAGAAGATCTTTTGACTGAACAGAATCAGTCCCCGTTTGAGCAGATGAAAGAATTTCATTTCACGAACACGAACACCGAGAAAATCCGTCGCAAGCGTCGTGCAACAAATGGATTGAAGTCAGCTCCGCGTAAGGGAAATTTGGAAAAGCATAAAGGAAAATTACCGGATTATACCGGCCATTACCAATCAGAAATCACATCGACAGGACGAAAAAAACTTTTTGGTGATTCCTCTCGTTCTGTCAGACAAAGTGAAACAAGGACAGAGTCCAAGCATACTACACGAAACGCATCTGTTGACACGAAGGTGCGGGAGCGTTCTTATTTTGTTCCTAAATATGTACCCGCATCGATTATCCCAGACCCTAGAGAAAGCAAAATTTCTGAGGATCATTTAATCGAATCGATGAAAAAAACGGATGACTCTTATCTGTTGTTCGATACTGAACCGACGCCGTATCAAGAAAAAAGAAATGGTGAGCCGTCTGTACGAACATTCAATCGAACAAAAATGTTAGAGGAAACAAAGCAGTCAGAAGAAAAAAAATCGAAAAAAAGCCATGGTATTTTAGAACGCTCATTACAAGGATTGATCGATGATCAAGGAAACTCTTTGGGAGAAAATAGCTATTTTAAATAAGTGATATACAAATTTATATTCGGCTACAGTTGGAAAGGAAACGCTGCGGCGTTTCCTTATTTTATACTCTATCCGAAAGTTTATATCGTATCCTCAGATTTTTTTGAGCTTAAGCGAATTTTTTCTCCCAATAAGTAAGAAAATAATGGCAAAATAAAAAAACAAACTATTTTCGCAGATCGTTTGCAAAAATAGTTTATTTTTTATTTTTTTATAAAGAAGATTTTACTGAATAATATCATTTTAGTTTACATAATGATATTTCTGTAAATAAAGTAGTGAAAAATAAGAATCAGTGCTCTAACTGTTCAAGAGGGTCAAGTGGTTCAAATGTTTCTGTAGTCTGTTTTGCTTCCAATTGGGGCAAAACAGATCCAATTTCCAGATATTTCACTTTATTCAATGTATAAGATAGAATAGAACAGCTAAGTAATGTATACAGAAAATGTGTGAGATCCAAATAAAGCAAGGAGACAACTAAAATACCAAAAGTAATCAAGAAAAGACTTTTGCCAATCTTAATATGAAAATATTTTTCAATGGCTTGATAAATGATATCTGTTCCGCCTGTGCTTCCGCCGAATCGAAAGACGAGACCGCAACCAATGCCAGAAAGAATACCTGTCATCAAACTATTGATCAGTAGACTATCTACAGCAAAATGTATATGAAGGCTCTCCCATAAATGTAAAAAGAAAACTAGCGCAAATGTTCCGACGATCGTCCGGAGAAAAGCGTGTTTTCCAAAAAGAAACAATGAGATAAGCAATAAAGGTAAATTAAAAAGCAGTGAAGTGACAGAAGGAGCGAATCCAAAAAGATTATGCAAGAGCAAAGCAATACCAGTAACCCCACCATCTGCCAGCTTAGATGGAATATTGATTCCTGTCACAGCTAATCCGTAGATTCCTGCGCCTAAAATGATTCCGCACAATTCTGTAAATAAATTTAATTTTTTCATTTCTAGCCTCTTTTCTTTTGAAAATTTTCAGCAACTTCTTTATTATACTGACTTATACTCTTACTTCAAGAGGAAAATGAAAAAAAATTATTTTTGGCTGTTTCTTTTTATTTATCAAATAAGGAGTGGAAAAATGCGAGCAGCAGACTTATTGACAATTCTTACAAAATCACCCAAAAAAACAGAGTATCAAGGAGTTTTTTTGGCTCAAGAACAAAAACTGGTGCCTGTGACAATGGTCCAGATAAATAAAGCAAATCAATTTATCTTTTTATTTGAACACGGCAAAGCACCACTTGCTATGAAAGACATCTTTCTTTTTTTGATGAAGAACCGTGAGAAAGCTGTTTATTATCAGTCAAAAGAAGAACTCATTCCGCTTTATGGAGTGAAAGAGATAGAAAATAAAGTGGTGATATAAGTAAAAATAAGAAAACAAGACGTTTGTGATGTCAAAACAACCGTTTTTTACATTTTTGGCAAAAAAGTGTCATGATACAGTATAATATTCGTTGAACAGGCCAATAAAGGTGTTCTCCCCCACGAGATTTCTACTTTATTGGCTGTTTCTTTTTATTAAAATAAAAGTTGTGTGTGTAAAAAAGATATAGCTGATTCCAAGTGACAATTTCGTATAGATTTTTATGGTATTCGTAGTGAAAAAACGAGAACCAAAAAGTTGATCCGACTTTGTTGCTTGGATTCTTTTTTGTCAGCATATTTAGAGGTATTTTTTTCTTTTTTTTGTTCGTGCTGTAAGGTTAAGGCAAGACAAGTTAGTTGGGAAAAAGGAAAGAAATGTTTATACTTAAAGAATAACAGAAAGGAAGGTCGCATGAATAATTTTATACAAACATTAAGTGAAAGAAAAGGCGAGTTGCTGGAAGCTGCATTTCAACATCTGTCCATTTCTCTCATTTCTTTGCTGATTGCAGCACTGATTGCTATTCCTTTAGCGATTTGGGCAGCCAATCATAAAAAAATGGCAGAAGTCTTATTGCAGATCACGGGTGTGCTCCAAACGATTCCTTCACTTGCCTTATTAGGTTTACTTATCCCATTTGTAGGGATCGGAACTGTTCCAGCATTGATTGCACTTGTTATTTACGCTTTGCTTCCGATTTTCCAAAACACGTATATTGGTCTAGCTGAAATTGACCCGTCTATTGAAGAAGCAGCGGTAGCATTTGGTATGTCCAGAATGAGACGCTTGCTGAAAGTAGAGCTTCCCATCGCATTACCTGTCATTATCTCAGGTATCCGAACTGCCTTAGTTTTAATCATCGGTACGGCTACTTTGGCAGCATTGATCGGAGCAGGTGGATTAGGGACATTTATTTTGTTAGGTATTGACCGAAATACACCTGTTTTGACATTGATTGGTGCGATCAGTTCTGCCTTGCTTGCAATTATATTCAGCGGACTGATTCGCTGGTTGCAGCATAAGAAACCTCGATATTCCATCATTACTTTAGCAGCAGTGGTGTGTTTATTTGGCGGCGTTTCTTTATATCAGTCTGCCTTGTTTAAAAATGAAACCATCACGATTGCTGGAAAATTAGGAGCGGAACCTGAAATCCTGATCCAAATGTATAAAGAATTGATTGAAGACAACACAAAAACAGAAGTTGAATTAAAACCGAATTTTGGCAAGACGAGTTTTTTGTTCAATGCACTGGATCAAGGTCAAATCGATATCTATCCTGAGTTCACAGGTACTGTCCTAGAAAGCTTGGTGAAGGTACCTGAAGCAATGAAAAGTGCTGATTTGACAAAAGAAAAAACATATGACGAAGCAGAAGAATTATTGAATAAGCAATTCGATATGACATTATTAAAACCAATGGCTTACCAAAATACGTATGCCTTGGCAGTCAAGAGATCTTTTGCGAACGAACATCAACTTAAAAAGATTTCCGATTTGGCAGCTATCTCTGATCAGATCAAAGCGGGATTCACACTGGAATTTATTGATCGTTCAGATGGATATAAAGGAATCCAAGAAGCATATGGCTTGAATTTTTCAAGTGTACAAAGCATGGAGCCAAGTTTGCGTTACCAAGCAATCAATAATGGAGATGTCAATATTGTGGATGCCTATTCCACAGATAGCCAGCTCAAGGAGTACGATCTAGTGACTCTAGAAGATGATCGAGGGTTATTCCCAGCTTATCAAGGCGCACCGCTGATGAAAAAAGATTTTGCTAAAGAACATCCTGAAATCGTTAAAGCACTGAATAAATTAAGCGGAAAAATAACAGAGGATCAAATGATTGATATGAATTACCAAGTCAATGTCGAAAAGAAAAAGCCGACAGAAGTAGCACGAATCTTCCTGAAAAATGAAGGATTAGTAAAGGAGGAAGATCAGTGACTAAATTAATCGAGTTCAAACATGTGCAAAAAAAGTATGATAGAAAGTATGTCATCGATGACCTAAATCTGGCAATCAAAAAAGGAGAAATCTTTGTTTTGGTTGGTCCTTCCGGTAGTGGAAAAACAACTACTTTGAAAATGATCAATGGATTATCTAAACCATCAGCAGGAGACATCTACTTCAAAGGAAAATCGTTAAATGAATATAATCTGCAGAAAATGCGGTGGAATATGGGATATGTGCTGCAGCAAATCGCTTTGTTCCCGACCATGACAGTCAAGCAAAATATTGAAGTCATCCCTGAAATGTTAGGTTGGGAAAAGCAGAAAAGAGCAGACCGTGTAGATGAACTTCTTCAAAAAGTTGGCTTATCTCCTGATATTTATCGAGATCGTATGCCTAGAGAGTTGTCTGGAGGAGAACAGCAACGGATCGGGATCATCCGAGCTATTGCTGCAAGCCCAGATGTGATTTTGATGGACGAGCCATTTAGCGCATTAGATCCGATTTCAAGAAACTCATTACAAGAATTGGTTTTGTCCTTACACGAAGAATTGGGCACGACCATCGTTTTCGTTACGCACAATATGGAAGAAGCAATCAAGCTAGGTGATCGTATTGCATTTATGAAGGATGGAGAAATTATCCAATGTGACACACCAGAGCAGTTATTGATGAATCCTAAAAACGACTACGTTCGGCATTTCTTTAATGAACCGAAACAGACGAAAGAGTGGCGAGTAGAAGATTTAGTCGTCAATGGATATTTCTTAAATGAAATACCAGAAAATGCTCGTCAACAAGTTTGCTTTGATACGCCTATGAAAGAAGTATATTCGCTTCTTTCGGTGTATCCAAGCATTGTGATAGTAGAAAAGCAAAGAAGTATTGGGTCGCTGACAAGTAAAGAAATCTTTGCTTTTTTAAGTCGAGAGGAGGAAGGAAATGAAAACATATGATGCAATCGTCATCGGTTCAGGTGTGAGCGGCTTAAGTGCTGCTTATGGATTGAAAGAAGCAGGTAAAACAGTACTAGTGGTCGAAGAAGATCTATGGGGCGGGACTTGTCCTAACCGTGGATGTGATCCTAAAAAAGTCTTGTTAAGTGCAGTAGAGGCACGTAATCGGGTAAAACAATTGAGTGGAAAAGGTTTTAACGAGATCCCAACTGCCAACTGGGAAGAACTTCAAAAATTCAAACGAACATTTACGGATCCAGTCCCAGAAAGCCGAAAAAAACAATTAGCAGAAGCTGAAATCGATCATCTTTCAGGAACCGCTCGTTTTTTGGATGATTCATCTATTGAAGTCAACGAAGAAGTCTTCCATGCGGATTACTTTGTTTTGGCAACCGGGCAAAGACCTACGATCTTACCAGTGGAGGGAAAGGAATACTTGAAAACTAGTGCAGACTTTTTATCATTGCCTGTACTGCCTAAAGAAATCATTTTTATCGGTGGTGGTTATATTGCTTTTGAGCTAGCTACGATTGCCAATGCTGCAGGGAGCAAAGTAACCATTGTCCATCATAATCAACGGCCATTAAAAGAATTTGAGGCGTCTTTGGTAGAGGAAGCCGTCCATCAAATGGAAGCATCTGGCATTCAGTTTGCTTTTGGTGTTGAAACCCAAAAGATCATTTCAGAAGGTACTCGCTATCGTTTAGTCGGAAAAGAGACGGAATTAGTAGCAGATATGATTTTTTGTGCGACTGGGAGACAGCCGAATACAGAATCTTTAGCACTTGAGCAAGCGAATGTCGTCTTTGATAAACACGGAATTGCAGTCAATGATTATCTGCAAACGAGCAATCCAAAAATTTTTGCGTGTGGAGATATTGTTTCAAGGAAACCCCCCAAATTGACACCAGTCGCCACTTTTGAAGGAAATTATGTAGCTAAGCGGATAACGGATGCAACAAGCGAACCTATCAAATATCCGATTATACCTACGATCGTCTACGCCAGTCCTAAACTTGCTGAAGTAGGTGTTACAAAAAGTCACGCTTCTTCGTCAGATCAAGTGGTAGAGATGGATCTTACCAGTTGGTTCACCTATCATCGTGTCAATGAACCAGTTGCTAAGGCTGAATTGACCTTTGACCAGCAAAATTATTTGATTGGTGCTGCAGTGATTAGCGAGCAAGCAGACGAATTGATCGATGATTTGACACTAGTCATCAATCAAAAATTGACTAAAAAAGAGTTGGATAGCTATATCATGGGGTATCCGACATTGGCAAGTGATCTCTCCTATTTATTGAAATAATCAGCATGATAACTAAAGCGCTTGTTGCTTTTTCCTTCTTGTGCTACACTTTAAAAAATGAATACCTGTTTCTGGGGATGTCGTAGACGACATGAGAGTAAGTTGTGAACTTAGACCCATTGAACCTGTCAGTTAATACTGGTGAAGGGAGAAACATAGCAGACGCTTGAAGCGGGTTACTATGTCGTGCCCATTTCAAGCGTTTTTTGTTATTCATATTAGAAGAAAGGAGGTATCAAAATGAAGAAAAATCTTTATCCAGCAGTCAGTATGGCATTCATTTTAATTATTTGGCAGATTGTTGTCATAGTTTGGAAAATACCTGCCTTTATTTTACCCGGACCTGCTGCTGTATTTTCTGCATTAGCGGCAGATGCACAAGTATTACTTTCCCATTCTGTCACGACATTAAATGAAGCAGTGCTTGGTTTGGTAATAGCTAGCGTTCTTTCTTTTATTACTGCCTTGGCAATGGATTATTGGAAGTTTTTAGAAATGTCTTTTTATCCGTTACTAGTGATTTCACAAATGTTGCCAATCATGGTGTTAGGGCCATTACTTACCCTATGGTTTGGTTTCGGTATGCTTCCAAAAGTGATCCTTGTTGTCTTGATAAGCTATTTTCCGATCGTAGTTTCTTTTTCGGATACATTGAGGAAAGTATCAAAAGAGCAAATCATCTTTTTGAAAACGATGGGGGCAGATACAGGGAAGATTTATCGAATATATAAAATACCAGCGGGTTTATCCGGCTTCTTTTCCGGTTTAAAAGTGGCTGCTACTTATTGTGTCAGCGGAGCAGTCGTTGGAGAATGGCTAAGTGCTCAAGCAGGCTTAGGGTATTACATGATACGCGTAAAAAACAGCTACCAGATCGATAAAGTTTTTGCTGCGATCATTTGTGTCATTCTATTGAGTTTATTGCTGAATGGCGCTTGTTCATTATTGAAAAAAGGGTATTATCGTATGCTTTATATTTTTTAAGAGAAGGGGATCAAATGAAAAAATTATGGCTTTTATTACCGCTACTGTTGCTTTTATCCGCTTGTGGCACTGCAAAAGAAACAAGTAGCAAACAAGAAACAAAGGATTTGAAAAAAGTGACACTTGTTTTGGATTATGTACCGAATACTAATCATACTGGCATCTACCTAGCAAAAGAAAAAGGCTATTATAAAGAGGCTGGTTTAAATGTCCAAATCATCGAACCAGGAGATAATTCGACAAGTATTGGTCTAGTAGGTGCGGACAAAGCACAATTTGGTGTAAGTTATCAAGAAGATATCACTTATGCTCACGCAGATGGACAGAATATACCAGTCAAAGCAATTGCTACAGTGATCAAACATAATACTTCTGGATTCGCCACCCTATCAGACAGTAACATCCATTCACCAAAAGATTTTGAAGGAAAAACATATGCAGGTTGGCAAAGTCCAAGTGAAGAAGCTGTCTTAAAAGCTGTGATGGAAAAAGACGGCGGGGACTTTTCAAAACTGACAATGGTAGGAAGCAATGGAGAAGGGCCAGAAAGCTTAGGAAAATCCTCAGATATCCAATGGTACTTTGAAGGTTGGGATATGATCAAAGCAAAAGAAGCGGGTATTGAACTAAACTATATCCCATTGAAAGAATTAGATGAACGGTTAGATTACTATACTCCGGTAATTATTACGAATGATCAACTGATCAAAAGTGATCCAGAATTGGTACAGTCTTTTATGGATGCCACGAAAAAAGGCTATCAGGAAGCTATTAAGGATCCAAATGACAGTGCTAAACTGTTGCAAAAATATGCAAAAGAAAATGATCGGACGTTTTTAGAAGAATCACAAGCATTCTTGTCAAAAAATTATACGGATAATCCTGAGAATTGGGGATTGATGGAAGAAAAAGTTTGGCGCAATTATACAGCTTTTATGCAGGAAAACGGATTGATCAAGCAAGATGTACCTTCGCAAGAACTATTCACTAATCAGTTTATAAAATAGGAGTGATAGATATGTCAATCCAAATCAGCCACTTGAATGTAGTCATTGAAAACCTGAAAATATTAGAAGACATCCATTTCACTATCCCTAAAGATACCTTTACATCGATTGTCGCGCCAAGCGGAGCCGGTAAGTCAACATTGCTGAAAACTTTAACAGGAGTCCAGCCTATGACTTCTGGAACGATCAAAGTAGACGATCAAAAAGTAACTGGTCTCCATACAGCATTTAGTTATATGCCGCAAGAAGATATGTTACTTCCTTGGCTGAGCGTCTATCAAAACGTTACGTTATATCAAAAAATCAATCATCTAACAATCAATGAAGAACAAGTAAGGGATTATCTGGATATCTTTGGGTTAAACGGATATGAACATTTTTTGCCGGAACAATTATCTGGCGGGATGAAGCAGCGAACGGCCTTGTTACGAACAATCATGAATCCTTCTTCTTACTTGCTTCTTGATGAACCATTTGGAGCGTTAGATGCTATGACCAGAGGGCAGATGCAAGACTGGATGTTGAAGCTGCCTAAAAAAGCAAAGCGGACTACTTTACTTGTGACGCATGATATCGAAGAAGCAATTTATTTATCAGACAGGATTCTTGTGCTTTCCGCCCGTCCGGCACATGTGATTGCTGAGATTCAAGTGCCTGAAAAACGACGGTCACGTGAATGGCTACTGCAGCAATCAGAGTTGAAGCAAACGATTTATCAGTTATTGGCAGGTGAATTAGATGTTAAGTGATGCTCATTGTCATTTAGATGGGAGTCAGAGTTTAGCACTCCTTCAGCAGGAACACACGATTTTGACGATCATCAATTGTGATTCGCCAGAAGAATGGAAGGAAAACAGACAGCTTGCAGCAAGTAAGACTCAAGCCTTAAGTTACGGTATCCATCCTTGGAAAGCAGATAGCTATACGTTTGAACAAGTTGAGCCTTTTTTGAAAAAAGCAAGGATCATCGGTGAAATAGGGTTAGATAATATTTGGACGAATGTACCGATGACTACACAAAAAAAAGTATTTGAGCGACAGCTTGCTTTTGCAGCCATAAATGAGAAACCTGTTGTACTGCATACAAAAGGATGCGAAAAAGAGATCTTAAATTATATCCAATCTTACCCTAATCACTATTTGATTCATTGGTATTCTTCTTTGGACTATCAACAAGACTATATTGATTTAGGCTGTTATTTCAGCATTGGTCTTGATTTGAAAAAGAACCCAGCAGTCTGGCAACTAGCTAAAACAGTCCCAATCGACCACTTACTTATTGAAACGGATGGACTACATGCAGCAGAGTGGGCTTTAGGGGGGATTTTTTCAGAAAAATATTATGTCTCACTGCTTGAAGAACAGTTAAAGACAATCGCTGAGATCAAAGAGCTATCAGTTGAAGAAGTTAAGAAAAATACTTATCAAAACTTGGAACGTTTCATTAGATTAGGTAAATAAAAAGGAGGTGTGACACTAGTTGTGTCACACCTCTTTTTGGCTTTCTTTGTATAAAAGTAAACCGTTCGATTAATAAATGAATCTTAGTACCAACCGTTTGCTTCCCAGAATGCTTTCGCCGCTTCCCAAGAACCATAACGTGAAGTAACATATTGTTCTGCTACTCTTT
>NZ_BEHC01000004.1:0-39377 GCF_003112495.1 Enterococcus sp. H57 | reverse complement strand
GCTTACAGTGTTCTATTAAGTCGAGCACAACGACGTTTTGAAGGAACTTTGAGATATTCTTTAGGATATTAAAATTAACTAGCACCACGGGTTTTTCATATTTTTTAGTTACATAGACATTCAGAAAAAAAGACAATCAACTAGTGATTGTCTTTTAGAAAATTTCCAATTATTTTTGTGATATTACTAGAAAATGAGACAAGAGCAAGACCTAAAATATTTATGAAAAAATTGAAATCTAAAAAAATAGCATTAAGTATAACAAGAATCATTCCGGTGTATAAAAATATATTAGCATTAAGTTTGTTGATAAGCGTCATTTTTCTTCCTCCTATCACTTTTAGATAAGAGTATCTCTTATTTATTTTATAGTCAATACCTTAATAATAAGTCGACAGAAACAAGAATTAAGGAGAAACAGTTGGATGTCAAGTGATAGTACTAGTATAAAGACAAAAACAACAAGTGAGAAAATTTATAGTTATAAAAGCAGAAAAATTAATAATTCTTATAAAGATATCGCAAAACAACGATAAAAAGAATAAGAGATAAAAACAACCCTACTACGTAAAAATTTAATGCTGAAAGCGATTGATAAAATGTATGTTTTATTATTTTTATTATAAAAAACACAGATGGTAAAAAAGAAAGCACTAATATAATCGCTTTTCTAGAACGTTTAGTGAAGTAAAAGAAAGAGATGACACCAATACAGACTGGAATCCAAAATAAAAGCATACTAAATGTGACCACAGCATCATCTCCCATATAGTCTTATATCAATTAGGATAATAGCATTTTATCAACTAATAGCCAACTAATAACCAAATAATAAGAAGAATAGTTTCGAATGAATCACAGATACCTCAAATTAACAAAATTAAGAAAACACGAACTAACTGCAGCGAAAGCAAAATTAAAAAAAGAATACGGAGCTTCTGCAGAAGAAACATATAAAGTTGCGAAAAATTGTATTGCTAATATAATCACACTGCAAACATTTTGTTTAAAAACGGAAATAGTTAACGAAGAACAAAAAGAAACTAGATATTACTCGATAAATTGATAGAGAGATCATTCATTGAAGGTCTTTCTCGTTGGTTAATCAATTATTGTGATTTTCTGAAATTTCACATCTTTTTTATTTATATTTAAACCGTATATCGAGTGATTATCCTTGTGTTAGCATTACATCCGTGTTATAGTAAATAAGTAATCTAATTTGAAACGTAATCTGAGCGATATATTCACACTATAAAAACTCCTTTTACCAAGTAATATTAATTGCAATAAAACACGTATTATATACGTATCAGGAGGAAATATATATGAATAACGGTACAGTAAAATGGTTTAACTCAGATAAAGGTTTTGGTTTCATCACTGGTGAAGATGGAAATGACGTATTCGCTCATTTCTCAGCAATCCAAGGAGAAGGCTTTAAGTCTTTAGATGAAGGCCAAGCAGTTACTTATGATATTGAAGAAGGACAACGTGGTCCTCAAGCAGTAAATATCGTAAAATAATGTTGAACGTTAACCGCCTCATATGAGGTGGTTTTTTTGTTTATGTCGGTAGAAAAAATTCCTCACCGTAATATTAGGTGAGGGATTTTTTTCGTTCATTAATTAATTTTAACATTATTTTTTGCTTCAGTTTGGCTATTTTCTGACAGCCAGTTTTTACCTGCTTTATTTGAAATTGTCGAATCGTAAAGAAGCTACTTTTTTGAGCAAAGGAATTTACATATTTTATTAAAAATGGTTTAATGGTTTAAACTAATAAACGAAAGAGGTGGATCACAATGAATGGACACGATCGCTTAAAAACAGAACTAGAATCATTAAGTGATTTTTTAGCAGCTTTAGGTGACAGAAAAAGACAATTGATTTTGATTAGATTATTAAATGAAAAAAGCTGTCATGGTTTGCAAGTAGGAGAACTAACTGACGATACAGGTTTATCAAGACCAGCAGTATCGCACCACTTGAAAATTTTAAAAGACGCCGATTTATTAGAGGTCAGAGAAGAAGGAACTAAAAATTTTTACTATTTAAAACACGAAAATAAAAATATATATAAACTAAGAGATTTTTTGTCTGACGTAATAGATGAAATAGAGGAGCTAAAAAACAGTGAAGAAAATTCTGATAGTTGAAACAAATGTCAATCAATACAAAGGAACAAATAAAGCTACTGGGCTTTGGCTAGGAGAAACAGTAGAATTTTTAGCAGAAATCTATAAATATCAATTTGAAGCTGATTTTGTCAGTCCGTTAGGTGGTTATGTACCGATTGACCCTCGAAGTATGAGAAATCTAGATTCTGATGTAATAGACCTTTATTCTAATAAAGCTTTTATTGAAAAAGGTTTGAGGAATACGTTGTCTCCTGCAAACGTAAAGAGCAAAGATTATACTGCTATTTACTTTACTGGTGGGGGTGGGCATGGTGTCATGTGGGATTTTCCCGAGAATAGTGCATTACAAAAAATAGCTAGTGATATTTATGAATCAAATGGATATGTGTTATTTGTGTGCCATGGTATAGCAGGTTTATTTAATATCAGACTTGCTAATAATGACTATTTAATAGCAAATAAAAAATTGACTGGTTTTACTAAAGCGGAGGAATTATTGGCGATGAAAAGCAAAGTAGTTCCTTTTGATAATGAAGAGATGACTGTAAGGAGAAAAGGATATTTTATCAAGAAGCGTTTCTTTAAGAGTCATGTGGTAAAGGATGGACATCTGATTACTGGACAAAATCCGTATTCAACAAGAGAACTAGCACGAACATTCATTAAGGAGGTTATCTAAATGCAAACAGTTATTGGCAGTAATGGCCAAATTGGATACGAGTTAGCAAAAGAACTTAATCAAACTTACGGGAAACAGCTTCGCTTAGTTAGTCGAAATCCGAAATCAATCGACGATACAGACGAACTAATCTCAGCGGATATTTTTAGATCGTGAGGCAACTATTCGCGCTGTAGCAGGAAGTGAGATTGTTTATTTTGCTGCAGGATTACCGATGGACTTCGAACAGTGGAAAACAAAATTTGAAATCATGTTAGAAAACGTCATACAGGCTTGTAAAGAAACAAAGGCGAAATTAGTTTTTTTCGATAATACTTATATGTACGAAAAAAATGACACGGAACAATTTGAGGATAGCAAATTTATTTATGATGGTATCAAATCCACTGTTCGAGCTAAAATGGCAGACCGGCTAGTGACTGAAATGGAGAATCCTGACATAGATGTGATGATTTGTCGCGCTCCTGAATTTTATGGACCTAATAAGACGCAAAGTATTACAAACAGTTTATTGTTTAACCGAGTGAAAAATGATAAGACTGCTTTGTTACCAATTTCTGATCAAACATTAAGGACATTAATATGGACACCTGATGCTAGTAAAGCCATGGCGCTTTTAGCAAATCAGCCTGACACTTATAACCAAACCTGGCATCTACCTTGTGATGTAAGTCGAACATATGAAGAGATGATAAAGTTGATGGAAGAAAAATTGCACAAACCGGTAAAATATAAAGTGATCAAACAATGGATGTTTGATCTTGGCTCTATATTCAATAAAAATATGCAAGAGCTAAAAGAGTTATTACCTAGATATCATTATGACAACAAGTTTAATTCTGATAAATTTAAAAAGAAATTTCCAGATTTTGAAATAACAACATTCTCAAACGCATTAGACGATTTATTCAAGTTAGAAAAGTAATATTACTCGAGAAAAAAACGATAGTTGACTTTCCGTATTTAATGGATGTCAACTATCGCTTTTTCGTTTTATCTCATGGCTAGAATAACAATTGCCAAGTAAAGCCAAACTTGTCAGTCACCCAGCAAACTTCCGTATACTTCTCATAGTTTTTTTCATGCATCATTACAGTTCCGCTATCTTTTAATGTATTAAACGCCTGATCGAATTCTGCCTGATCATCTACTTCAATCAAAATGGTAGATGCCCAGGTGGAGGCAGGTGCAGGGAAATCTTTTGACATATCCAAAAATCCAATTACTTGATTGCCTAATTTAAGTTCGCCTTCAAGGATAAGATCCGGTTCCTCTTTACTGGTATCTCCATACCGATTCAACTTAGTGATTTCGGAGTTAGGAAAAGCTTTGTGATACCAATTGATTGCTTCTTCTGCTTGACCATTATACGTCAAAAACGGCAATATTTGCTTCATCTTTTTCCCTCCAGATTCCTTTTTGTGAGATCGATTGCAAAGCGATTGTAACATGGAATGGGTAAAAAAGACTAAGGAAAGGAACTAAATCGAAATGGTGAATTCTCCTGCATAAGTTTCATGGGATTCTTTAAGTGTTTATGACAAGTTTTTCTTTCATTAATAATCAGTCTAGTATTTATATAAAAACGCGGATAGCAAATATAATAGGGCAATATGTGCCGGATAAAAGATATAGAAGAAATATTTCATTCCTTTTCCTTTTTGTCCGTTATATAACAATATCGGGATGACTGAAAAGATCATTATCCACTGGGTCGTACCCAAGAAGAAGTATATGCCGGCAACGATTGAGATAATAATACATTGAATGCTACGGTGATTTCTTGCTAAATAAAGTAAAGGAATCAAAAGAACCATAAAATTATTTTCTGCTAAAAGCAGTGCAGGTAAAAATGACGTAATCAGCATAAAAACAATTTTATTTTGAACGATTACTGGACTGGAAAATAACAAGGGAATAAATAGTGAGAGTAAGATTGGTAAAATGAACAAGAAAATACTTGTAAGAATCTTTTTCCAACTTCCAGTATTTTTTCCATCAGTGAAAAGATCAATTGCATACATCATGACCGTACCAATAAACAAATCTCTAAAAATATTATTTATCAATACCACTTCATCATAATGAACGATATTACCAAGAAAATAAGTGAAGAAAGCCATAAGAACCATTGAGAAATAAAGTCGCTGCATATATTTCTTTTTATCATGTGTATGTGAGAAGCCTACAACGCTTATAAAAAAGAACAAAGTAGCAACTGGCCTACCAAACCAATCCAGCCAATCGGGAGCACCAAACGGATAAAACATTTGATGAATGTGATCGATAAACATCAACGTAATCCCTAAAATTATTAGATCAAAGGTAGAAAATCCTTTTTTCAAGCTAACAGTATTCAAATTTTTCCCTCCTAATTAAATAAATGAAACAAGTGACAGTTGTATTATTAATAAAGTTGAGCAAGAATCACAATCGAAAAAGCTAACACTTTTGTCATATGATTTTCTATAATAATTAACGAGATGGAGAAATCATCTTTGAAATATTAATGAATGGGAGATAAAATAGAGCGTAACTATAATTAAATTATGTAAACCTAAAAACTGCAAGTAATTTCTATGCCAATGTATCACGAAACTAGAAGTACTCCAATTTGTCTAAACGTTTATCTATAATAAAAAAGTGCGAAATGCCGCACTCTTTATTTAGTTTTTATGCAAAAAATCAAGTTATAAGATAAAGTAGGTGAGATTTTGTTACTATGAATAACATAATAAGAAAGTAAAGTGGATTGATTTGAGATCTTTTTATACTTCAAAAAAGATAACACCCAACTTTCAAAAATATGTTTTGGAAGTTGGGACAAACGAGTTAATACATTTTAATACATTATTTTTTATTCAAAAAAAATAGCACAATGGCAAAGATCATAAGAGAGATCATAATCCCCAATGAATGACTAAAAAGAAAAGCAGAATCACATGCCATATCATCCCATATTTCTTCAAGAAAATAAATAAGCGGGAAAAAGGGAAGGAATAGTAGAACATCGATCCAGCACCATTTTTTTCTTCTTTTGAAATAACATAAAACAATAAACATGAACGTGCAGGGAAGTAAAAACAAAGCTTTACTCATAACTAACAAAATACCAGCTCCTTTTATTTTTTTCTCCCCCACATTCAAAGAGTCACAATGGTATGTACTTAATAATAGAAAAATGGATCAACTTGTATGAATATCAGCTGAAAAGATCTGCACCAAATAAAAAACTTCCAGCCAAAACTGACTGGAAGTTTATTTTTTTCTGAAATATTCTAACACAAATATGAAAAAGATGGCTGAAGCTAATAAGCCGATTTCGTAGCAAAACAATGAGATACCAGAGTCGTAATAATAAAATCCTCTAATCTTATGGATAAAATAGATCATCGGACAAGCAGATAAGAGTAAGTATTTATTAGGCCTTTTGAATAAGTAAAAGAAAGCACTGGTCATTATGATAAATGGTATCCAAAACAAAAGTTTACTTAAGACAATCAAATGATCAACTCTCATATTTTTTACCAAGAGAGATCATAACATCTTTATCGTAAAAACAAAATATTTTTTTGCTCATTTTGAAAATTTAAACATACTCGTTCTTATCCAAATATATAAAAATCGCCCCTCATCCATCGAGAGGCGATAAGTTCTAATTTAACTCAATTTTTTTTGTTTCTTTTGGCTGATGAGCTGTTTTAGGTAATACTAATTTCAGCACACCGTTTTTAAAGGTTCCAGTGATTTTTTCTTCATCAACATTAGGAAGATAGAATGAACGTTTGTAAGAGACCGAATGTCTTTCTTTCCGTACATAGTTGCCATCTTCTTTATCTTCTGTATGGGACTCATGATTGGCGGAGATCGTCAAAGTATTATCTGAATATTCAACTGTCGTGTCTTCTTTGTCACAGCCAGGCATATCAGCAGTTAGTTTGTATTCTTTTTCATTTTCGACTAAATCCACTTTTGGATAACTTGAAACACCTAAAAAATCATTGAATGCTGGACTAAACACGTCATTGAAATCAGGGAACATGTCGCGAATGCTAGGTACATTTGCCATTTTTAATCATCCTTTCAATAAGTATTTTTTATTTATCCCTATTTATGTAATAACTCTATTTTGAAAAAAATGCAAGTATAATGGTTAGCTTTGTGAATATTTCATCTAATACGATACAAAGGCTATCTTTCTAATTTGAAAAAGGGATCATTAAAATAATAAGAAGAAAATATGTCAAAAGGTAAAAAAAGTAAATTCTTCTATCCAAATATAGAAAAATTGAATCTAGAAAACCGTCCGACAATAAATTTCATTAACTCAGTTGACCGAAAATGAAGTAGATACCAAAAATTTATCAAGAGAGCAAGTAGAGAAGTGAGTATATTCATAAGAGAAAAGCTGTAACGAATTATTAGGTTAATGCAAATGCTTATTTATACTCCGTATAACTTTCTCAGAAAAAATGATACCGATAATGACTTGCTAGTACTGTAAATCCGTATAATATCATCTAATCAAAATGGTGTTCCATTTGCATCTGTCATCGTAATCGATCCTTCGGGTGACACTCGATAAAAACCAACGCTTCCAGATCCCCCTTGGGAACGGATTTGTTTGCTGGAAGCTGTGAACAAATAATCTCGATCAATTTTTTGATAAAAGCTAATAACAATATCGTCACTTTGTAATTCGGAACGGTGGGCAATAAGAAATAGAAGTGCTTTGTCAGAGTTTTCTAATGGAAGAGAAGGTACAGTGCTTTCTTGCATTTCAGATGTTGAAGAAATGCTAGACGACTGAATACTTGATTGGCTATGTTGCGAATCTACATTACCAGTAGAAGTATTAGTAATGGAAGTAGTAGAAGTACTTTTAGTTGAACCAACCTCAGTTGTTGAAATGGCTGCTGAAGATTCTTTAACAGAATTCTTTGTTTTATATCCACAGGCAGAAAAAAGTATTACAGTTCCCAATAAGCCTGCGTAAATCCCTTTATGCATGATAGCTCCTCCTAAAATAGATTATCTTTATTCAGTATATCACTTAAACAAAGAGAAGCAGATGGTTTAAAATGAAAAAACCTTCCCAATAAAGGGAAGGTTCATGAAGATAATAACTTTTTTAATAATTATAGCTTTCTAATATCTTTCATCAACTTTTCTAGTAATCATTGGGAAAAATTTCAAGCAGTAGATCGCACAAATACCTACGACGATATAAATGATCTTCGCAAAAATAGTTGTTGAACCACCAGCAATCATAGCTACTAAATCAAGTTCGAACAAGCCTACCAACAGCCAGTTCAACCCTCCCACAATCAATAAAGTTAATGCAATAGCATCTAAAGTTTTCATTAGAATTCTCCTTCCTTAAATGATAAAACAATTATATATCAAAAAGAGAAACATTGCTTATATAACGCTCAGGAATTTTAGTAATCTATGCAAAAAGATGAAAATTTTTTTGCTCTTCCATTAGTACACATTTTTTAGCTGAAGCTGTAAATTTCATGTCTTAATTTTTTTTAGTGAGCTTTTATACTGGATTTGTAAGAAAAAAGAAGGAGAGGATCACATATGCCGGATTGGTTGGATATTGCAGGAAAAGTAGTAATTGTAACTGGAGGTTCCTCAGGAATTGGAAGAAGTATCGTCGAAAATTTGTTGAAGCAGAATGCACAAGTAGCGAATTTTGATGTAACTGAATGCCGTATACAGCATGAAAACCTACTATCTTTAAAAGTCGATGTGTCTTCTAAAACGGACATAGAAGAAGGGATATATAAAGTAATGAAACATTTCAAGACGATCGATGGTCTAGTCAATAATGCAGGAATAAATATTCCTTCTCTTCTAATAGATAGAAATCATCCAAAAAGCAAGTATGAATTATCAGAACAAGTTTTTGATAAGATGATCGCTGTCAATCAAAAAAGTGTATATTTGATGAGCCAAGCAGTTGGAAGAATCTTGGTGCAAAAGGGATCAGGAGTGATCGTGAATCTTTCTTCTGAATCAGGATTGGAAGGATCAGAAGGACAGAGCTGTTATGCTGCTACAAAAGCAGCGATGAACAGTTTTACTCGTTCTTGGGCAAAAGAGTTAGGAAAGAGGAATGTTCGTGTGGTAGGTGTTGCACCAGGGATACTGGAAGAAACCGGTTTGAGAACACAAGAATATGAAGAAGCTCTTTCTTATACGAGAGGTATAAGCGTCGAACAGCTGAGAAACGGTTACAGTCGAACAAGTACGATCCCTCTAGGAAGGAGTGGTAAGCTGCAAGAAGTGGCGGATCTAGTCTGCTATTATCTTTCAGAAAGATCAAGTTATATCACTGGAGTCACGACTAATATTTCAGGAGGTAAAACAAGAGGATAAAGGATAGGGGGGACGCACGTGACGCTAGTAAACAGATGGTACCAATTATTGAAATTACTAGTCACTCACAAGAAAGTTTCAATCCAGGAAGTGCAAAAAGAAATCAAAACCAGTAATCAAACCATAAAAAAAGATATTGGGGAGTTGAATGAAGAAATTGCCGGTATTGCAAAAATCATCCAAAAAAACAAACATTTTGAACTTGAAATTTATGATTTTGATTTTTTTGATGAGATCATGCAAGGAAAATTGAAAACAGCCAGTGATTTCAATTCGGCATCCAAAAGAATCGCTTATTTACTAAATAGGCTGATCGAAACAGAGGATTTCTTACGTATGGATGATTTGTCTGAAGAAGTCGGTGTCAGCAGAGGAACAGTGGTCAAGGATCTAAAGACATTAAAAGAGATGATCAATGATTTTGATGTAAAGATTACAGGCACACCAAATAAAGGACTAAGAATAATAGGAGATGAGCTAGAATTACGACTACTTTTGTTTTATTTTGTTTCTCCCTACTTTTCAGAGACGAAAACAGAACAGGTTCTAGAAGAAAAACAAGCAATCAAACATTTTCAGAAGAAGACGAATGCTAGTAAACAAGAAATCACCCTTTTGACGAAAGTTATCGGTATTTCTTTGAATAGAATCTCTAGTAACTATCTGTTGAAGAAGCCCATCAATCGTTACAGTGGGTGTTTTGAATATATCCAAGAATTCAATGAACTGATCAATCGGTTGGAAGAAATCTATGAACTAACTTTGAGCCAATATGAAAAAGATTTTGTCAGTTTTCCTTTGAACATCATCAACACAAGTATAACGATGATAAGAAAAGCTAACTCTGATTTGCGCTTATATTTCGACCCCATGATGATGCGTATTCGACGATTAGATCTCATTGATCTGGATGAGTCCTTCTTATATCAAGAGATGAAACAGCACCTCTCTTTATTGATAAATCGGGTAATTTTTCGTTATCGATTGACTGATTTATTTTATGGTGAGATAGAAAAAAAGTATCCTTTTTCTTACCAAATCGCTAGCGAATGCATACAAGCATTAGAAGCTATCTTGCAACATAAGATCTCTAAAGTAGAGATCAGCTACCTAACGTTGTATTTGGAGTTAGCATTTCGATATCAAAAGAGCATTTTTCCTCTAAAAAAGTAGCCATTGTTCATACGACAGGAAAAGGAACAGCATTAATGATCCAAAGACAAATCAAAAGGATATTGGGGACGGATATACAAATAACACATGTTTCAGAAGAACAATATGAAAAAGTAGATCTAAACAAATATTTCGCTGTTTTTACAACGATTCCGTTAAAAAATGTAAATGAAGAGACACCGGTGATCCATTTGACTAATCTTTTCGATGACTCTTGGTTAAGGGCACAATGGCAAAAAGCAAAAAAAAGCGATTAGTCGGGTTTCATTCTACTGTTTTTTCTATCAAATATGGAAAGAAAAAAAGACGTATCAAGAATATTTAAACAAATTAGTCGCTCCTTTGATCAGAGGCTATTATGTGGATGAAGAATTTGAAAAAAGGATCTTGAAAAGAGAATCTCAGCAAAGCACATTTGTTAACAAAGAATTTGCTTTTCCTCACACAACCAACCAGCTATCTCAACACATTGTTTTATCAGTAGGGCTAATAACTGATCAAGGTTTAGCAGAAACAGGAGGAAATGGAGTTATTTTTTTATTTGCCATACCTGAAGAAATGACGGCTGAAGTTGAAAATGAATTATTTGAGCTATACGATATCCTATTTGAACTCATAAAAATGGGAATAGATGAGTTTATTGAATTAGCACCGACACAGGAATCATTTTTAAAACTAATCAAAAGTAAAGGAGAGAGACTTCATGAATGATATGTATCTATTCATAGTTTTCGCAGCTTCAGCTTATGTGCTGCAAGCAGTTATCAGTTGGAAGCAACTAAAGCATTTCAATCAAACATATAGCGAACTGCGAAGAAAAGGAAAAGTAGCGATTGGTAAACGACCTGGGAAAATCCGTTCAGGCACGATTGTTATGCTAGCTATAGACGATCATGATCAAGTTTTAGAAGTCAGAAAAATGCAAGGGGTTACATCTTTGGCAAAATTTCATTCATTACCTGTCTATGCGGGTGAAGATATCCATTACATCGATCGTTACCATCCCTCAGTTCGAGCGGAAGATCGTTTGACACAAGCAGCTTTAGAAAATGCCAGAGAAGTATACTTACGAATAGAGGCAGGAAATGAAAAAAGTGAACAACCTACATTGCCTTTTATTGCTATGCTCAATAATTTTCGGATATGGAAAAGTACGATCAAAGAAAAAAGGAGTGACAAACGATGGATATCATAACAAAATTTGCTGAGAGATTTATGAGGCTGTTCCAAACAGGTGCAGAAACATTCATAAGCTGGATGACAGGAATCGTACCAGTTGTCTTGATGCTGATGGTTGCAATGAATACGCTGATTGCTTTTTTAGGTGAAGACCGAGTAACGAAAGTAGCCAAATTATCAGCGAAAAATCCGCTTACTCGTTACCTTGTGTTACCGTTCTTATCTGCTTTTATGTTGGGAAATCCTATGTCATTTACAATGGCTCGTTTCCTTCCAGAATACTACAAACCAAGCTATTATGCTGCTCAAGCTCAATTTTGTCATACGAGCAATGGTGTATTCCCCCATATTAATCCTGGAGAATTGTTTGTATGGATTGGGATTGCTCAAGGGATCGAAACCTTAGGGCTAAATTCGATGGAGCTGGCTATCCGATACTTGCTTGTGGGACTGCTGATGAACTTTATTGGTGGTTGGATAACTGATTTTACTACTGGATTTGTATGCAGACAGCAAGGAATCGTTCTTAGCAAAAAAGTAGAGCTTTCAGTTGATTAGAGAAAGGAGTGTTTTAAATGTATAGTGATATCAAGATCGTAAAAGGAAACGGCGGGTATGGAGGTCCTTTGATTATTAGGCCGACAAAAGTTAAACACAAGTTCATCTATGTCACAGGTGGAGGTGAGAGGCCAATGATCGTAGATAAAATAGAAGAACTGACAGGTATGGAGTCTATCAATGGATTCAAAACATCAATACCTGATAGTGAAATCGCGCTTGCAATCGTTGACTGTGGAGGGACTCTTAGATGTGGAATTTATCCTAAAAAAGGGATACCAACCATCAATATCGTTCCCACAGGAAAAAGTGGCCCATTAGCACAATATATCACTGAAGATATTTATGTTTCAGCAGTAGGATTAGAACAAATACAGCCACTAATGGAAACTAGTGATAACAAAGAAACAGTAAATACTACATCTCCAGATAAAAAGTACAAATATGATACTTCTAAAAAGATAACCGAGCAAAAAGCAGAGCAGCAAAACTGGATAGCAAAAATTTGAATGGGCGCGGGAAAAGTAGTTGCTACATTCAATCAATCAGCAAGAGAAGCAGTAGATACGATGATCCGGACAGTGATCCCTTTTATGGCTTTCGTTTCCCTTTTGATTGGTGTGATACAAGGTTCTGGGATCGGTAATGTATTTGCTAACATTATGGCACCTTTAGCAGGAAATGCAGTTGGATTAACAATCATTGGCTTTATTTGTTCACTGCCATTTTTATCTCCTTTGCTTGGTCCAGGGGCAGTTATTAGCCAAGTGATTGGAACATTGATCGGTGTAGAGATTGGAAAAGGAAATATTCCTCCCCAATTAGCATTACCGGCACTATTTGCTATCAATACTCAAAATGCATGTGATTTTATTCCAGTCGGTCTAGGTTTGGAAGAAGCAAAAGCTGAGACAGTAGAAGTAGGTGTACCATCAGTTCTTTATTCAAGATTTCTTAACGGCATCCCACGAGTTATCATTGCTTGGGTAGCAAGTTTTGGATTATATAGCTGAGTTTAGGAGGAACAGAGATGACGATCTTTGAAACGGTTGTAACAGATGTTGGTATAGAAGCAGAAGTATTCAGGAAAGAAAAAATAATGATTTTATTTGGAGATGAAGCACCGGAAACATTAACAGATTATTGTTATAAGATTGAATTGAATCAGGTAAGAAAAGAAATAACTTGTGATATGAAGCTCTGCTTTGATAAACAAATGTATGTAATCACAGCAGTAGGAGATGTTGTCCAAACTAATTTGAATGAATTAGGACATATCACGATAAAATTTGATGGATCTCATGAGCCGGAACTTCCAGGAACAATGTATGTAGAAGATAAGGAAATGCCGTATTTAAGAAAGGGGACAATCATTAAAATCGATCAAGAGGATCAGAATGGGGGAAAGCTATATGGAAATCATGCTTGATACAGCAAATACAAAAAGTATTTATTCTTGTCAACAGTTTTTGAATTTAACAGGCGTAACAACAAATCCTACTATTCTAAAAAAAGAAGGAGCGTCAAACTTCTTCTCGCATATGAAAGAAATCAAAAAAATAATCGGACAGATTCCTATCCATATTCAGACAATAGGAAGAACGGAAGAAGAAATGATAGAGGATGCTCGAGTTATCATAGAAGAACTGGGAAAAGATACGTTTATCAAGGTGCCGGTGAATCAAGCAGGCCTTCAAGCGATCAAAAAGTTGAAAAAAGAAGGTTATTTGATTACCGGTACAGCTATTTACACAGAATTACAAGGGTATTTAGCTATTAATAATGGAGCAGATTATATTGCACCTTATTATAACAGGATGCAAAATCAAGGCATTGATGCTATGAAAGTGATTGATTCGTTGCGGACTGAGATCGAACGTACGCAAAGTCCAACAAAAATATTAGCAGCTAGTTTCAAAAATTGTGAACAAGTCACTACAGCCATTCGATCTGGAGCTCATGCGATAACGTTAGGTAAAGAGCTACTAGATCAAGTATTAGAGATGCCCTCGATTGATAAAGCAGTGAGGGGCTTCCAAGAAGATTGGGTGCAAACTTTCCAAGCAGAAACGATTGGTGAACTAAAAAAGGTCGCTGATTACTTCTGAATCAATTTCTCCATAAAATAAACGATAGCCTTCTCGAAAACTCGAGAAGGCTATCTGACGATTCAATATTCATTAATTTAAAGTTTGGGTGACTATTACTAACTATTACTTATTTCTCATTTAAACGATGTATTCCCTAACCTCTAATACATCCTTGTAACTCTGAAGTTACGCCAGTTTTGAATAAATTTCATAAAAACAAATGAAAAGTGTCGCATAAAAATATCTTTCGTGTTTCTCTAGTATAACAGAATAAGAAGAACAAGTCCAGAAGGGATATTTTCAGTCTTTTTTTAAATAACTTTTCAGTCGAGTTTGAGTTTATGATAGTTGTTTTTGAAGCGATACGGCAAGTGAAAAAATAGGGGAGCATGAAAGAATCTACTTAATGGCGCATTGATTCATGTGATAGAAATAAAAAACTTTTTTAAATTTATATCCTCATGATTGTAACAAATAAAAAAAGACCCCAATGAAGTTGTGGCAAAAGTGGTTTGCCTCAAAAATAAGAAGGAATTTCCAAAAATCACTTCTCAAATTTTGCCACATCCCCAATTGGGTCAAATTTGTTTATTTGAATATATTTTTTACATAAGGATCTTTAATAGTTACATTGTCTTTTTTCATCACTTTACGGATTGTTTTATCCATGAATTCCGTATCAAGAGTTTTTGCTTCGGTAGCAATTTTTTCTAGCTCAGATTTGTATTTGCCTTTATTAGAACCTTTATCCTGTTTTTTTACCATTTTTACTAGATAATAGCTTTGCTGATAAGTCGTTGGATCTGTTACAGGAATGATATCAGAAACTTCCCCGTTTTTTAGTTTAAATGCTGCTTTTTTTACTTCAGTAGGAATCTCTGGATTGGTTGAATCAAAATTCATTTTTCCATCAGTTTCCTTTAATGTTTTATTTTTTCCATAAGCTTGAACAAGCTTGGAGAAATTTTCCCCTTCATTTGCTGCTTTTTTTGCTTTATCTGCTTCTTCTTTAGTCGAAAATAGAATGATCTGTGTACTAACTTCTGGATAGAATTCTTTCCAAGCAGTGTCTAGATCTTTATCTGTTAATTTTACATTGGCTTTCAAACCGTATTGGAAAGCCAGCATCTGTTTAAAGAGTTTCTTATATGTCTCTTCTGTTTGGCCAACTGCTTTTAATTGTTCCTTGTAGTTTGGACCGAGTTTTTTGATTTGTTCATTATATTCTTTTGTTACTTCCTTTGAAGAAATCTCTTTTCCGTATACATCATCAAATGCTTTGAAGACAATCATTTTTTTTAATAGTGTTTGATTATTTGATTTAACTTTTGGGTTATCATAAAAATCCTGAACTGTAAGTGTTCCACCTTTAAACGTTGCAATCGTTTCATTGGACTTGCTACAACCTGAGAATAGTAAAATTGCACATGCTGAAAGGCACATAATTAGTAGTTGTTTTTTCAAAAAATTTCCCATCCTTTCCTTATTAAAAACAGTCTAACAGAAGAATTAGGGAGACAGTCTTTCATTTTCGTAAGGTTGCTGTAGATATTCTTAGTTCGTAAAAATCTATTCTCTCTATGATGGAGAACATTTACATAGTTTTCACGAGACAAGAAAGAAAAGGGTTGTTAAACTTAATATAAAGGAGGGATGAAAGATGATCAGGATTATTCGGTTGATTGGATCTGTTTTAATAGTCTTAGTTGGTTTTGTTTTAGGAATTCTTGTCAATAATGCACTTGCGGATATGTTTATTGGAAATAGTGAATGGATTGGAGCAATTGCCGGTACAGTCGGACATTTAGCTGTTTTTTTACTAGCTTTATTTCTTGCTAGTAAGGTCGAAGGAAAAAGAATAGAAGATTATGGTGTTTCTGTTCGAGGAAAAGACTGGGGGTATTTAGCGGGAGGTCTCGTTGTTGGAATTGGAGTGTTTCTGCTTATTACTAGTCCATTATATTTGACGGGGGCGTATCGGTTAGATTCAGGAAACGCAAACATTGTGCCGCTGATAACGAGTTTTATTTTATTTATTGCAGTGGGGGCATCAGAAGAGCTTTTATTCCGTGGCTTTTTTCAGCATCAGATGCTTAGATTTGGTCCGTTAATAGCAATGATTGGATCTGCTGCATTATTTGCTCTTTTGCACGGATTGAATCCTAACATGACATTTCTGGCAGTTTTCAATATCTTTTTAGCAGGTTGCTTTTTCAGCGCACTTATCTACAGTACAGGAAGTTTATTTACGGCTATTGGTGCTCATATTACTTGGAATTGGACACAAGGAGCTATTTTGGGTATACCAGTCAGCGGAACGCAAGAACAAGGTTTTTTCTCCACTCTGATCCAATCGCAAAATACAATAATTACTGGGGGAAACTTTGGGGCTGAAGCATCTATATCGACTACATTATTCTTGTTAGTCTTGATTGTTGGTTTGTTACTCTATGCATATAAAACAAAGCGGATGAAGAAATACACTGCTGTTTATCAATAACTATATAGCTATTAATGATTATCCATATTTAAAATGTTATATGGAGATCAACAGAGTATACTTTAGTACCTGCTATAAGCAACAAAAAAGTCCCTTCTAATAAAAGAGACTTTGAAGTTATTTATTTTTTTTGGATTTCCTGTAAATTGAAAAAGCTTCAAGAACACTTAAAAACAATACCGTATAGAAACCAGAACCTATAAAGTCTTTATTTAGTAAATATTCAACAGAAATTCCGATAATACTACCTAACAACAAATTGATTAAAAGGGAAAGATAAGGATGTTTTTCGTAGAATAAATCTATTTTAGCTTTCATAGGTTCTCCTTTTGTATTATTTACTCTATTTTATAATCAGTGGTCACAGCTCTTCTCACTCCGTCATAGCCAGTTCGTTTGTAAAATCCTACCCAGCTATTACAATTTTTGTCTTATAGTCGAGCGACTGCATTTACTGGGATATTGCCATAATTTGTCCAATCAGCTGCTAGAGTAGGCAGTATTTATAGCTCCAGCTGTTATACCAGTACTTAAAGCAATATGAGGATATTGCCATGCTTCCCACGTTGCAACATTAGCACGAGCTTTTGTTTCCATTTTTACTACCATAAGACGACCGTTCTCGTCTTTTCTATAGATACATTCAAGTTATCATCGTTAGAATAACTAGTATTTTTGATGATATTTTGTTCGCTAGCAAAAACAATTCCAGTTGGGAGAATTGTTGATCCAAAAGTTAGTAACAAGGTTGATAATAGCAAACTTTTTAATAATATTTTTTCTTGATGTCCGCCTCTTAAAATAAATTGTAATATACGTATTTACGAATTTAATATAACATGTGACTTGTTTTAAAAGAGAAAAAATCACAAACAGTTGTTTTGAAGTCATAATCGCTAGTGTCATTTGACGTGCTAGTAAACAGAATGTATTGCCTAAAAATTATCCTTTAGACGAAAGAAACAAAAATTAGTTGTATCTATTTTAATTATTATGATACAGGCAGCAGAGCATATGTTTTTGATATTTTTAATACTTGAGAAATTTCATAGTAAGTAGTAAGGTACCTACTGGTTCAAAAAGATGTGGACATTGATCTATTAGTATAGAAGTAATTGATTGATTTTATTAAAACTCGACATAAAAGCTTTAAAAAGAGACATGGAGAATAAAGAAAAGAATTAGTGATAGAATGATAGTATAATAGTTTTTACTTCATAAGATAACAACTGCTCAGTAGTCAACTGAAAGTGGTTGTTTTTTGTTTTCTCTATCTTTTCAAGATATCTTTTATAAATGGTTTTTCTTTAAACATGCCAACGTTTTGCGCGTCTAGAAGACGAGCAACCAGAACCTGTATATAATTTAATCATGATACATTCCTCCAATAGCTAAATATTTATGAAATAATAACATGAAGAAATAGTCGAAAAGTGCCATTTATAGGTGTAAAATAAGAAAATGTTGTCACGTATAAAGGAACGAACGAGATAAGAAATGCTATCAAAGGAACCCCAATAAAAAAATCAGAAAATGGAATATATTTTTTTGATTTCTAACCATAAAATGGAAAATAGTAGTAAACGAAACATCATTAGAAGAAAGAACTAGAAAAAAGAAAGAAGGCATACGTATGTCAAACACAGCCGACGCAATAGTAGTGATCGATTTACAAAAAGGGGTATGTTTTGATTCTTCACCGATACACGAATTAGAAACAGTGACAGCATTAGTGAATAAAAGAATCAAAACATACGAAACGATTGGAAAGCCAGTTATTTTCGTTCAACACGAAGATGATCAATTAGTGCCACAAACAAAACCATGGGAGATATTGTCGGAATTATCTATTCCTGAGCACAGTTATTTTGTGAGAAAAACCCATGCGAATTCATTTTATAAGACTAATTTGAGTGTTTTATTAACTGAATTGGACTGTCATTCGATCGAATTATGTGGGGCACAAGCAGAGTATTGTATAGATACGACTGTGAAGTTTGCTCATGGATTAGGATACCAGCTTATGATGTGTAGAGGAGCAACGACAACTTATGATAATCCTTTTATGAAAGCAAAGGAAACAATCGCTTTTTACGAGAAAATTTGGGATAAACGATTTCTGACATTTTTGGAGCAATAAGTTGTTTCTTCGTTTAAAAAAAGCAGAATGGATACTGGTTTATCCATTCTGCTTTATTACGTAAAATGAGAAAATAATCCTGTTCTATTTTTATGGGATAAACCATTTATTTTTTGTATAAAAAATGTTTGCGTTTACATACAATTCTCCTAGAAACATAAAAAGGAGTGAATAGCTTGAGAACAAAACAAGTATTAAAGGGAGCGTTGGTCATCTTATTTGCTGTAAGTACAAGCGTCCCGCAATGGACAGTATATGGAGAGAGCATTTCTTCCGAATCGGAATCTCGGGAGGTAGAAACCACAGAAACTACTGATGCTGGAAATGAAACGAAATCGAGTACTTCACAAACAGAAACAAATACTGAAACAACGGCTGAGACATCTGTTACTAGCACAGATCAAGAAACGACCGCTACCACAGATAACCAACAAACAGAAGAAGCAACAGCTACAAAAATGTCAAACGACGAATCCTCTTCTGCTAAAGTAAGTGACAAAGAGAATGGGACAGAAAATGATGATATCGGTAAAGGTGAAAATTTCAATGGTAAAGAATATTTGAATTACTTCGGTAAACAGATGACAGAAATACTTAATGGACCAACAGAAGACATCAAGTCAAAATTAATAGAGTTATTAGTCACTGAGCTTGCTGTTAATGATTATGGTGTAGATAAAGAGATTATCAAACATCTGATTGCTACTTATCTATTGTACGATATCGCTTTTGCAAAAAACAGTGTGTTGATGTCGATGCTTGGAGGTACAGATGATGGGACAACGCCTACAGAAAACACAGGCTTCTATCCAAATACAAAACAACTTCATCAAACTGTACTAAACAAACAAGATGGCAAAATGATGGATGTATATGCATATTATGTCGATCAAGGTTCAGATAAAACAGTCATGATCCATGGCGGATTTCGAGGGAATTGGAATAACGGGATCATTACAGAAGAATACAATGATTTTTATAAGGCCGGGTATAATTTATTATTTGTTGATTCCAGAGCGACTGGTAATAGCGGAGGCGATTATGTGACCTATGGACAATATGAGTCAGATGACGTCCTTTACTGGATAAATCAAGAAGTTCGAGAGCGGCCATCTCAAAAGATTTTACTTTATGGTGGTTCGATGGGAGCAGCTACGATGATGTCTGTATTAGCGAAAGATATTCCTGTCAATGTCAAAGGAATTATTGAAAATTGCGGATTTGCATCAATTGATGAACAACTACGTTTTACGTACAACCAGACAGTAGTCCCCGCACTACCGGATGCCATAAAAAATCAGTTAGACATCATTGGGGATCAAGAGCATGAATATTTATTTATGGGCCTTTTGAAACAATACTATTTTGATCAGGAGATGCATTTGGATACAAAAGCTGCTCTACCTACGATTGGAATGTCAGATTCATTGCCTAAATTGATTATCCATGGAACAGCAGATGATGTAGTACCTGTGTCTAACGCGCAAAAATTATATGAGTTATCAGGAGGGTATAAAGATCTTTTATTAGTAGAAGGAGCAGGGCATGGAAAGGCACAGGAAGTTGACCATGCTGCCTACACGAAACATGTAACGGACTTTTTGAAAGTAGTGTTTCATGATCAGATAAACGTAAAGTATGTGGATGAAAACAATAAAAGTCTACTCAAAGACCAGGACGAAATCCAGCTTTACGGAGCTTATGGAGAGAATTATATGACAGAGCAAAAGACATTCGAAGGATACGAATTAGCAAATGTTGAAGGACCGACTGAAGGGGTTTTTAATGAGACGATACCAACTATTATTTACCATTACAAAAAAATCCCAGTAGCTCCACCAAAAAAGCAAGATCCGACAGAGAATGCAGACAATAAGGGAAAGAATGAACCTCGAGAGGATCAATCAAGTGATGATACGCAACCGATTCAGATGACAGTGAAAGTACAAAAAAAGACAGATGCAAAAAAAGAATGTTGCCGAAAACTGGAGAAAAGAAACATTCGCTTCTCATTTATTCAGGTGGATTTTTATCTGTTAGCACGATTATCACATGGATTTGGCGAAGAAATAGAGGGTAAATGAATGAAATGGTTCAAGCGAATAGTGATTGCAGTACCAGTTATCATCGTAGTTATTTTAGTCACTGTATTTTTGATTAATCAAATCACACCAAAGCCGATTAGCTTGCTTGTTAGAAAACAATTTGACACAAGTGAAAAAGAACAAGTATATGCCCGACCAGATGATTTCCAGCAAACAATCGAACAAATCGATATAAAAAAAGAAATATCCTATCCTTCAAAATACAAAAATAATAATATGGATATCTACACACCGAAAGTGGAAAAGAAAAAGTCACCGATTCTTTTCTGGATGCATGGAGGCGCATATGTAGGAGGGGATAAAAATGATTGTCGTGATTATTTGGAATATCTATGTTCAGACACGCAGCAAATCATCGTAAATATAGATTATGAACGATCACCGGAAGCAAAACATCCTACACCAGTTATCCAATTGAACGAAGCCATTCAAGCAGCTAAAAAAGAGATAAAAGATCAAGCAGATTGGTCGAATATTTCGATTGGTGGAGATTCGGCAGGTGCACAAATTAGTGGAGAATATTTGTTAGCACTTCAAAATGAAGAAATTAAAAAAGCTGATCATCTTGATCCGACTTTGGAGAACAAGCAGATTACGAAGTTTATTTCTTTGTCTGGTCTGTTGGATCCTTCTGCATTTACTCAAGTAAGTGATAAAATCTCTAGCTTTCTTTATGAAAAATGTGGATGGGCTTACTTTGATAATAAGGACTTTGAACAATCAGAGAAGGTCAAAAGTTTAGCCTTGGTCAGACATGCGGATCGTTGGACGCAAAACACATTCTTAACGGATGGAAATACAAATACGTTTACGAAACAAATGGAAGAAGTAACTTCTGTATTTGAGAAAGCGGGGGTGAAAGTCACAAAAGTAGATTATGCGGAGAAAAATGCTGTTTTGAACCATGAATATCAGTTTGATTTCAGCAATAAACAAGCGCAAGAAACATATCAAAAGTTAGTAATGTTTTTCAAGGAGTAAAGTCTTATGATGCAAAAGAGGTTGTAATCTGTCACTTAGCTCCAAGTCACAAGGAGCAATTTCAATAAACAAGCTTTTCATGGTTTATGAATATTGTAACTTGTGACTGAGGAGTTAGAGATGGCAAGGGGCACCTTTTATTCGAAATTTGGGAATATCACACGATTATTGTCACGATCTCTTTTACGTAAATTTTATAAGTCAGATTTGTTGTTTTGATCGTTTAAAAAAAGCAACAAATCCGAAGCCTGCGGAGGCAAGAAGGGACAAAAAGCCGAGTGGTAAGCAAAAGAATGCTGGTTCCACTAATATTCCGTTGTTATTGATATAAGGCTGGGAACAAAGATGAATAGCAAATAAAATCAATGCACTAGCGAAAAAAAGCAAAGAAATATGGATAGCTTTCATAAGCAGCACCTCCTTTTTTATAATTGTATGATAAATAGATTAAGAATCTATAAATGTGACAAGTTTGTTAGGATGTGAATAAAATGATCATCCAGCGAACTTGAAACAAAGATGGCTAATGATAAGCAATTAATGATTCAGCAATCAGATAGTTACAAAGTTTACCATCATACGTCTAGACCAATAATAGAAAATATGGGAATATAATAGAAAAGATTTAGGATACCCCCAAAAGAATTTCCCCAAAAATTCGATGTATCCTAAACTTTTTTATTTTACATAACAATCATATCAACTGTGAAATAAAATTACAAATGATAACCTAAAATGAGGCCAAAAGCCAGTGTTATCAAGGAAATACTTAATTTACCAAAAATTTTTTTAATTTTTTAGAAAATAAGAAACAAAAATAATAAAAAAAAGAAAAGATAAATTTTTTACTACTGTATACTAACTTTGTTATCGCATCTAACAAGTAACTCGAATAATACCAATACAACCTTCTCCAAAGATGCGATGACATACGTTCTAACCCACCGACTATTGATGTTCTGTACCACCCTTGCAGAACCAAAAAAGCCACTACCAAATATTTGGTAGTGGCTTTTTTTGTTTTATGGATTTTTCGCTTTTTATGTTATGGTGCTATTCTTTGATTTCAGAAATCGTATGTCGAACTTTAGCGATAGAACGACGTGATTCTTTTTCGTTGTAAAACATCAAAATCACATATAGAGAGTCCAAAATGCTTAGTTGAGAAATACGGGAAGCTAAAGCTTCAGATCGGAATTCTGTTTCTTCAGAAATAGAAATAAAAACGACATCGCCAAGTTTAGCAAGGGAAGAATTAGCTTGGCTAGTAATAACGATTGTTTTTGCTCCAGTTTTTCTTACGGTTTCAGCAATATGGATTGTTTCTTTTGATTGCCCTGTGTGAGAAATCAAAACAGCACAGTCTTTTTCCGTCAATAAAGAAGCTTCCATCAATTGAATATGGTAATCCGTGCTGTGAGAAGTTGCAATAGGGGAACGCAAAAATTTATGATAAGCGTCAGTTGCTACAATCTCTGAACCGCCAACACCGAAAAAATAGACACGTTTAGATTCATTGATAATAGTAGCCGTTTTTTTTAGATCCTTTTGTTGTAACAACTTTTTTGTGTCATTTAAAGTTGAAATACTAGACTCGAACACCTTTTGCGCCATAGTGAGCTCAGTATCTGTTTTCTGAATATTTTCGTGGATAGAAATAGCAGATAGATCATTTTCTTGGATCAACATGGCCATTTTAAAATCTTTAAATCCATTATAACCAAGTTTTTTTGTAAATTGAAAAAAAGTAGAGTCAGCAATACCTAGTTCACTTGCTAAATTGCTAATCGGACTATGACTTACTTTGCTTGGATTTTCTAAAATATAATCGGCGATAGCCTGTTCTTTTGGGCTGAAGTCGTTGTACATTGTTTTGATTTGTAGTCTTATGGAGACGCTCATGAGAATTCCTCCTTTTCATAATAAGATTATCATTTTTTCCGTTCTCGTTAATGTTAAAAATACAAGGAGAGTAGGAAAAAATCAAACAAAAAATATTTTTTTGTATAATGAGGGTATAAGAAATGGAGGCGCTATCATGGAAATTGGTGTAATTGGTTTGGAAAAAATGGGATTGAATTTAGCTTTAAACTTAAAAGAGCACCATCACAAAGTACAAGGACTCGACATTTCTAGTACAGCTGTTAGTCAGGCAAGAGAAAATGACATTCCTGCTTATCAAGAGATCTCTGAATTTCTAGCTACTTTTGAGCAGAAAAAAATCATCTGGTTAATGCTTCCTGCTGGAGAGATAACCGAAAACATGTTAAGAAAACTTTTTCCAAAACTCGGACCAGGAGACATTATTATTGAAGGCGGAAACTTTTATTATAAAGATTCAATCCGTCGAGCAGAAGAGTTTCAGAAAAATGAAATCGGTTACTTGGATTGTGGGACTTCTGGAGGAATCGAAGGAGCACGACATCAAGCCTGCTTAATGATTGGAGGAGATAAAGAAACTTTTCTATCCGTGGAACAATTATTCAAAGATGTAGCAATTGAAAGAGGATATCTGTATGCTGGTGCATCCGGAAGCGGACACTTCTTGAAAATGATCCATAATGGAATCGAATATGGAATGATGCAAGCAATCGGTAAAGGATTCCAACTTGTACAAAAAAGTGAGTATGCTTTTGACTTGGAACAAGTCGCACGTGTTTGGAATCATGGTTCGGTGATTCGCGGCTGGCTTATGGAAATCATGGAAGATCAGTTAAACGAACATCCCAATTTAAGTAATTATCGGGGAATCGTTTCTGCATCAGGTGAAGCAAAATGGACGGTTGAAACAGCGCTAGAAATGGCTGTTCCAGTTCCAGTAATTGCAACTAGTTTGTTCATGAGGAATCTTTCACAGGAAGAAGATAGTTTTTCAGCAAAAGTAGTTTCAGCACTAAGAAATGGGTTTGGCGGACATGAAATAGTTGAAAAGGGTGAGTAAAATGCCAGATTATCATATAGCAATCGTTAATTCCAGCAGTTTCGGAAGAGTTTTTCCACACCACTTGGAAAGATTAAAGTCAGTTGGAGACGTTCATTTCTTTACTGTTGATCAAGAGATTCCAGGAAAAGAACTAGCGGAGTTACTTAAAGGATTCAATATCATTATTGCAAGTGTTACGCCATTTTTTCGACGAGATTTTTTTGAAAACAAAGATGAACTGCTATTGATTTCCCGACATGGTATTGGTTACAACAATATTGATTTAAAAGCAGCAAAAGAACACCAGACAATCGTATCTATCATACCTGCTTTAGTTGAACGAAATGCTGTAGCAGAAAATAATATAACTAATTTGTTGTCCATGCTTCGACGCACGACACAAGCACAAGCAAGAGTCAAGGACGATCGATGGGAAGATCGGGCGGAGTTCGTCGGTAGGACGCTGTTTAACAAAACAGTTGGTGTGATTGGTGCAGGAAATACCGGAAGCGGAGTAATCGAAATTTTGCGTAACGGTTTTCGCTGTGATGTTCTAGCTTATGATCCTTACAAATCAGATTTATACATCGAAAGCTTTGGTGCAAAAAAAGTAGAACTTCAAGAATTACTGGAACATCCAGATATCATTTGTTTATGTGCGAATTTGACAGAAGAGAACTATCACATGATTTCTGCTAAAGAAGTCGATCAGATGAAAGAAAATGTTTATCTATCTAATAGTGCAAGAGGCGCTCTAGTTGATGAAGAAGCGATGATTAATGGTCTGAAAAGCGGAAAGATCGCAGGATATGCCACAGATGTTTTAGAAGAAGAACCGGGACGTCAAGATCATCCGTATTTAGCGTTTGAACAAGTAGTGATTACGCCACATATATCGGCCTACACAAGGGAATGTTTAGAAGCAATGGGTGAAAAATGTGTCAGAGATGTCGAACAGATCAGTCAGCACCTTCTTCCTGAACGTTCTGTCCAGACAAAGAGCAACTATATAAAAGGATGATGAAGAAAATGGTGAACGGTTTAAAAGTGAAAATAGGCCCTCAATTTTATTTATATGAAGATGGTGGTATTTCAAAGCTCTTCATCTTTGATATGGATGGCCTTTTATTAGAAACTGGACGTTTAGCTTATCGTGCTTATGTAAAATCAGCACAAAAGTATGATTATGAAATGCGTAAGGAAGTCTATTATTTACTAACTTGCCAAACAGAAATGGCGGTAAGAGAACAAATGGGCATTTTGTACGGAGAAGATGTTCCATATATCAAATGGCGAGAAGCAATCAATCAATATAAAGAAAAAATCGTGAAAGAAGATAAGAGAGTATATACGAAAAAAGGAGCAGAAGAAATTTTATCTTTTGCAAAAGAAAGAGGAATCCATACAATCGTGGCCTCGTCTAATACACGCGAGAAAATAGAAATGTATTTAAGAATGGAAAATCTATACGATTTTTTTGAACAAATCATTTCGGGAGATGACGTGGAAAAAGGAAAACCGGAACCAGAAATCTTTTTGAAAGCTTGTTCAAAAATGAATATTCCTCCAAGTGAAGCACTTGTATTTGAAGACTCGATTGCAGGGATCGAAGCAGCAAGGCGAGCGGGCATTTTGTCTTTTCTCATCAAAGATCATTTGATAGGGTTGCCCGATCATAATGGGAAGCATAAGTTGAAAGTAGATGTAAGTTTATATGAATCCAATAAAGCAGACTATGAATTTTATGACCTGCATCAAGCAAAACGATTTTTAGAAAGTAAAGGGTTGTATCTCTAATAAAGAGGACTATTTTCTAGTCCTCTTTATTTATTGTCCTGCACGACTGAGGGAACAGATGAAAAAGAAGTAATTTTTTATTTTGAAGTATCTACCTTATTTGTAGTGAACAATTTAGAACAAACACAAAACGCATCTACTATTATCTACCAGTAGATGCGTTTAAAGAGAAGAACGAGAATCGTCCATATGAGGGTTTCCACTCCTTATGCAAATTTTTTTAATTCTTGCACTGCTTGTTCGATCGTAACACCTGTCGCTACATGATTGGTATTTTCTTTGTCAAAAACGACAAATAGATTCAAATCTGTATCCAAGGTTACTCGATATTGTATATCTTTGTTATAGAATGTCATAGCCATTCTCCTTTCTTTAAATACTTGCTGAAAGGCAACGAACGCGTTGATAACGAAATTCCATTTATAAGTATACCACCAATTGAAAGGTTTTCATAGTTAAGAAATTTTAAAGTCAAAAAGCAAATAAACAAGAAAACAAAAAATGAATCAAACGCGGTTGTTCAACTTTTTCTTCGATTCGAAGACAATAGAAGACAATGAATTTTATATTTCATTGCATTATCCTTGTGTTATTAGAAAAAGCATGATATATTAAATGAGTAATCTATTTTGAAACGTAATTTGAGCGATATATCTACATAGATAAAACTCCTTTTGCCTATCAAATATTTATTGCAACGAAAAAACGTACATTGATACGTATCAGGAGGAATTTATTTATGAATAACGGTACAGTAAAATGGTTCAACGCAGACAAAGGTTTTGGCTTTATCACTGGTGAAGATGGAAATGATGTATTTGCACATTTCTCAGCTATTCAAGGTGACGGCTTCAAAACTTTAGAAGAAGGCCAAGCAGTGTCTTACGATGTTGAAGATGGTCAACGTGGCCCTCAAGCAACAAACATTGTTAAAGCTTAATAAAAATTGACTTTTAACCGTCTTTTCGAAAGAAAAGACGGTTTTTTTGTACGAAAAAATTCATTGGTCGTTGAATGGGCTGAATAGTAGTGTATAAAACAATTTTGTGGAGCGTGAAGCTTTTATGGTAGAGGAAAATACGAATAAAGTGATGTTGATAAAAAGATTCCTATCTTGAATATGAAACGAGATGTCTTGAAAATGAATGAGTTTGACCAATCATTATCCTATCGAAATTTACAGTTTCGTTCGATTGGTCTGTCAATTAATGAAAAAGTAAAAAAGAATATGTTCTAGGAAGAGGGCGGCACATCTAAATTTTTAAGTAACGGACAGTTCAAATATCAAGCATTGAAAGAGGCTATCCTACTGTTTGAAGGAATACGAGTATATAAAAACGACAAAGAGGAAAAAGTAGTTCATTAAATCCCTTCAAGTGATGAAAGAATGAGATCTAATAAAACCTGATCTTTCATCTGTTTTTTAAATAACGTAATAGTTTTTTTGTTTTTTTGTTCTTTCGCCGTTATTGTAAAGTGATTTAGCATTCTTATTTTTTAAAAATAACTGTGTTATATATTAAAAAAGACATAATAGTTATTAATTTTTTTAAAGAATATTTAGAAATTATTAATTTTCGTCTGAAAACAAAAAAAGAGAGCGTTATTATTTTAGTCTATTTTCAGGGGGGTAACCTTATGATAAAAAAACTATTTTTACTATCAATATTAACGCTAGCAATGGCAGGTTGTTCTGACTCTGGCTTAGCAACTGAACTGATCACAAAATCAACTGAAGCCACGACAGAGGAGTTAAAATGTGGAAACGATCACAGTGACTATAGAGGCTTAAATCGTCGATGCATGGGAATATTAGGCAGAAGCAATTGTAAGCATCGATGTAGTAATCGAAGAAGGTGTAGAAGAAGCAACAGAAAAATCAAAAGAAAGATCAAAAGAAGCAAACTGTGCTGTGCATCGTATGCAGACGTCGAAGATGCGGTACCTTTAAACCACGTCAGGAGATGTTCATTTATGTCTAGGAAAGCTGGCGATGAACCAAAACTAGAGTACGCTTTTAGTTTTGCACGTGAGGATGAAGATAACCCTAAAACTTACGACATTTTAGCTTGATCTAAGATGGTTAAAGCTTTTTAATGAAGTAAGAGGAGATAGAAGGCTTTTCTAGTTATATTAGGTAAGATAAATTCCTTTTTGCTCCAAATTTGCTAAACATTCTGCTAGATAAACTTCATCGTGTTCCGGATAAATCGGCACGTTGCGCTCTACAGTAGGTAAATCAAAAAATGCTTCGCATGATTTGCCACGATACATAGGATTTTTCCACTCTGGTGCTGGGCTGTAACCACGTTTTTCCATTTCATCCATGACAAGCTGATGATATTGGAATAATCTATAAGGAGAATAGTGAAAAACATAATCCACAGTAGCATGTTTCTTTCCCCAGCCATTTCCTCTTAATGCACAGCATTCCCGATGTTGTCCTAAAAGCTGTTGACGAGGAAGCTTTGAAATCAATTTTTCATGCCATAATCGCATAGAAATATCTCCTTTATATATAGATTGTTAACTTTAGACGTTAAATGAAAAAACCAGCACCAAGGCTGGAAAAAATCACTTAAGTCTGCTTGCTGTTTCTGAGCGACCAATTAGGTAATCAACGGAAATATCGTAAAAGTCAGCGATATAGATTAATTCAATGATGCTTGGAATTTCTTCTCCTTCTTCGTACTTACGATATTTGAATAAAGGAATACTTAACGCGTTAGAAACAGCTACTTGAGATAAAGATCGGCCAGTTCTTAAGAAATTCAGACGACAACGTAAAGTATCCAGTAAAATAGTTTCTTCGATACTCATTTAATCACCTTTCATTATAGTAGAATAGTTATAATGACTATAGAAAGCTACACATGCAATCAATAGTACTCAATGTTTTTTATTTAAACGTATCAAATAAAGAATGACGATCAATAAAGACAAAACCAGTCCTGATAATTCTTCTATAAAAACACTATCGGGTTCAAAGTAGTTGTAATTAAAAACTTTCCACATAAAGTAGATAGCCGGAAGAGTCAAAATAGCTAAATAAAACCGTTCTTTGTTCAATTCATAAGATAAACAATACTTGCGACCAGTGCGACCGCAGGCACCCAAAACAAAACTCTCACCAACGTAATCATGTAACGGACTCCTCAACGATTCATATAATAAAAGATAACATGTTATTGCATACATCACAAATGAAATGCTAGGAAAATAAAAGAAGAATAGATCAATGAAAAATGAAAAAGCAGAACAGTTTTCTGCTGATAAGCAGGAACTGTTCCGCTGAATGTGTCTTATCTATCGAGAAAAAATCAATGGATTGATATCAAGTAATTCAATACATATAAAAAGAGGACGATCGCATTCACTAAAAAGGAAAGAATGATGATCCCATAGCGAATGGCAAAATAATCACTCCTAACATTGAGAATAAATAAAAGAATAACATTTTTTCTAAAATAAGCAAGTAAAAATTAAAGTAACAAAATAGTTATGAAACAAGTAAAAGAAATAAGAATAACAATATTATTTTACTTATATTTTGAAACTTGTGAGAGTTTGTCATTCGTACTATAGTTGAAAAGTAACAAAAATAAATTTTATTTATGATGTACCTTTAGCTCAGTTGGTTAGAGCAGACGGCTCATAACCGTCCGGTCGTAGGTTCGAGTCCTACAAGGTACATAAGAGGTTGTGAAAAAGCTGCCCTGCATCAAGTAATAAGAACAGCCAAGTAAAAACAGCTTCTTATGTTTTTTACTTGGCTGGACTTATTACTGCAGATGCAAGCTTTTGAATACCGTTTAAGGAAGAGGTTGTGAAATCAGCGTTTTGACCTGAGTATTAGAGAAACAAACGGAAAAATAGTTCCTCATATTTTGCCGTTTGTCAAGCTAATACCGAGGGTCAGCTGATTGAACACCATTTAAGAAAGAGGTCGTGAGCCTGCCGTTTAACTCTGTGTCATAAAAAAGCCAATCTACTTTGATAAAAAAAGCACGTAGGACTAAAACAGTTCTGCGTGCTTTTTTTATTGTGTGCTAAATATCGTAAATGAAGATAGATATTTTTATGATTCGACGATAGAGACGTTGAAATCTTTCAACAGCTCTAAAGCGGATTCTCCGTGTTTTCTACTGGAGACTAACATTGGATCAACAAAAAAGTCTGCTTCAGGAAAAGCACTCTGCAGGCCTATCAGATTAGTGAGTACACACAAGTTTGTTTCAATCCCGACTACTTCGATCTCTTTTTGTTCTTCTTTGCTTTCAAATAAAGTTTCCTGGATTTCAGCTAAAGTTTCAGGTGGAATCGTAAAGTAATACTTTTTAATCACTCGTTCATTTTCTTGTGGAGAAAGAAGAGGGATCAATTGCAAATCTTCTCGTTCTTCTTCTTTGTCCTTCAGTTCAACTGGAATATCCCGTGTGAAGAGAATATATTCATTATTTTGGCGTGCTTTAGCTAATCTTTGAGCAATACGTTCTGCCAATTGATCTGACTCTGGAATATAAAATTCGCTGTTTGGATCAAGAATATGATTTTGCATATCAATAATAACTAACATTTTCTTTCCTCCTACATTCATATCGTCATTTTTTTATTTTCAATAGAAGTTTTTTAAAATATAAGCAACACCAGCTTCTTCATTCGTCAGCGTTACTTGGTTTGCAATTTCTTTTACTTGCCGCTGTGCATTCCCCATCGCAATACTCAACCCGCTGTAATTCAACATAGCAATGTCATTTTCTTGATCGCCAAAAGCCATGATGTCACCCGATTCGATTCCAAGGTAATCCGCCAGAAAAACAAGTGAATGAGCTTTAGTGATACCTGTAGGCGTGATTTCTAAGAAATGCGGATCAGAGAATACTGATTGGATACCATCTGCTTGCAGATCTCTTTGTAGCTTCTGTAGTTTTTCTTCACTCTTATCTGTTAATGCTAATTTAAGATAGCTAAGAGAAGGATCTTCCAACATATTTAAAATTTGATCAAAAGAATGGTTCTGCAAATTGAAATGTTCATAATAAGGGTCATCTTTGACTAGATTTGATTCATCGAATGTCAGCTGATCATCTTGGGTTTCTCGGCTAGCAATGATGGATATTTTCGCTTCTTGAGCATAGAAGAAGGCTTTTCTCAGTGTATCGCTATCTATTTTTGAACGTCTGAGAACTTTCGCCATTTTTCCATCCTTCATTTCAGCAATCAGTGAACCATTGGAAGAAATCAAATAGCCACCGATTCCTAATTCGGAAAAAATATCTTTAGCAGAAATGCTGTTCCTTCCGGTAGCGACGGTTACGATTCCGCCATTTTCATCAAATTTCCGAAGTGCTTGGATATTTTCTTCTGGTATCTTTCCATTTCGATCAAGTAAGGTACCGTCTAAATCAATCGCTGCTAGTTTCATTTTATCTTCCTACTTTCTTTTTACATATCTAATTTCCTGTTACCTTAAGATTAAATGAGAATTTAAAAAAATGAAACTAACTTGCTTTGTCATTATGAATTTTTTCAAAAAACATTCTTAAGAAAAAGGTGGCTATATATAGTAGTTTTTGGTCAATACCTTTGAATAAAAAGCCATGAAAAACGAATAGTTAGCGCTTACCAATGCGTTTTGTGATAAAAAAATTTTAAAATATTCAATGAAAACAAAGCATATATTTTGCTTTAAAACCAAATGAGGAATATTCTAGATGTATAACAGGTTAGAAAAAGATTAGAAAAAGGAGTGATTTTGATGGAGAAGAGATACGGCGTAGTTCCTGTGGTAACTGCTTCAGACGAAAATTATGCTCCTTACTTGAGCGTGATGATCGCAACTGCATTAGAAAATTGCAATAAAACAAGACGCATAAAATTTTATGTGATTGACGATGGTCTATCAGAATATAGTAAAGAAGGATTGGAAGAAACGGTAAATAAATATTCAAGTAATGCAAGTATCCAATTCCTGACAGTGGAAAAAGATATCTACGAAGACTTCCTAGTCAGTGACCATATCACAACTACCGCTTACTTAAGAATTTCTTTACCAAACTTATTAGCTAAAGAGGATTATAAGAAAGTCCTTTACTTAGATTCAGATGTGTTAGTACTAGACGATATCGTAAAACTATATGATGAGCCGTTAAATGGAAAAACAATCGGCGCTATTATCGATCCAGGCCAAGTGAAAGCTTTGGAAAGATTAGGAATCGATTCCGATGACTTGTACTTCAATTCAGGAGTGATGGTGATTGACATTGATCAATGGAATAAAAAAGAAATTACAGAAAAAACTATCCATTACCTCAGTGAAAATAGCGATCGAATCATCTATCACGACCAAGATGCTTTGAATGCTGTACTTTATGAAGATTGGGAACAACTTCATCCAAAATGGAACATGCAGACTTCGCTGATTTTTGAACGTCATCCAGCACCAAATGAAAAATATGAACGTCAGTATAAAGAAGGAAATGAAAAACCTTCGATCGTTCACTTTACAGGACATGATAAACCTTGGAATACGTTGAAAGATCATCCGTATACCAATTTATACTTAAAAAAATTAGCACACAGTACTCTAACGAAAGTAGGCGAGATCAATGAATAAAAAAGAAATAGCAGTAGTCGCAAGTTGTAACACAAAATTCGTACCACATTTAGCTGCATTATTTGTCTCAGTATTAGATAATTGCAACCCGTCTAAATTTGTTCGGTTCTATGTGATTGACGATGATATCGATTTTGAAAGTAAACAGCTTTTACGCTTCTCAGTGAAAAACGCACGAATGAACTCAGATGTGGAATTCTTGAAAATCAATAAAGAATTCTTTACAAATGTGGTAATCAGCGATCGTATTCCGGAAACAGCTTATTATCGTATTGCGATTCCGGAATTGTTCCGCGGCACAGAAGTTGAACGTATCTTATATATGGATTGCGACATGATCGCTTTACAAGATATCTCTAAATTATGGCGTCTTGACTTCGGTGATTCAATCGTAGCAGCTGTTGAAGACGCTGGGTTCCATCAACGACTGGAAAAAATGGAAATTTCAGCTAAATCAATGCGTTATTTCAACTCAGGTTTGATGCTGATCAATGTGAAAAAATGGTTAGATGAAAATATTACGCAAAAAGTATTAAATTTCATCGAACATAATCCAGAAAAATTACGATTCCATGACCAAGATGCATTAAATGCTATCTTACATGACCGTTGGTTACCACTTCATCCGCGTTGGAATGCACAAGGCTATATCATGGCAAAAGCAAAAAAACATCCAACAGCAGCAGGCGAACGTGAATACGAAGAAACTCGCAACAATCCTTACATTATCCATTTTTCAGGACATGTGAAACCGTGGAGCAAGGATTTTGAAGGGCCAACGAAGAAATATTACGAAAAATATGCAGGGATGACGGCTTTCCGCTGTGTAGCTAAATTCCCTAAATATCCGAAATACGCAAAAGTTCAACCAAAAACAGATGTAGTTGTTAAATAATAGAAGACAACAACTGAAGAGGGGAGTAGGAATGGAAATTACAATGTCTAAAAATGCAGTAGAGACGTTAATTGAAAAGGTTGGGGAAAATACAAAAATCGCACTCGCGCTCATCAATGATTCCGATCCATTTTTAAGGGACAAATGTGCTTTTGCAAAAGGCAGCTTTTTTCAAATCATTCCTTTTGTTTCGGAATTTGGAGAATATGCGACTAAAATCGAGCATCCATTATTGGACATCTATACATCTAAATTAGAGCAAAATTATTTCGGTAAACGATTGAACATGGACTTTAACAAACAGCTTGACAGCTTTTCATTAGAAAATGAAATCGCAGTACTCGATTATAATATCAAATTAAAGAACTGCTTCTTCAGCTAATAGTTTCGAGAAAGTCCAAAAAGGAGGTATACATTGAGATACTACTTTGTGGATGAAGAAAAGAATGTAACAGAAACAGATGAAAAAAAATATAATTGGCTCGTACTTGATAGTGCAAAGCCCGAAGAGATTGAGCAAGCAATCGAAGAATTCGAGCTTCCTGATGATATTTTCGTAGGAACCGAATATCCGGAAGAAGTTTCTCGGATGGAGCGCCTTTATGAGACGAAACTAGAGCATCCATTTTCTTTGGTAGTGATTAATCTAGATCAGTCAGATAATCGTATCGAAAAAAAATTAACGCCAATATCTTTTGTACTTTCCGATAATCTCTTGATTACTTGTATCGATAGAAAAACCGAATTTGTGGATCGGCTGCTGACAAAGCATGGAAATCATTTAAACTCGTTTGAAAAGATCATCACGTATACATTACTAGATATTTACACCCATTACGTGAAAGAACTAAGAGAGATGAAAAAGCGAATTGACGCTTTGGATAAAGCAGCTCGTAAAACAACGGAAAATGAAGAACTGTATAAACAGGCAGATCTTGAAAGAGACATCGTATATATCGATCATACCTTAAGAGATCAACGGGAAACAATGGATCAATTATGGAATTCTGAAACTTTCATCAAACGTTTAGATGATGAACAGCTACTCTATGATGTCCATTTGAGACAGCGACAAACAGAAAAAATGATCGAGATCTATCGAGATTTATTAGAGAGTATTGGTGATCTATTCAACGGGATGATGGACAATAATCTAAATCATATCATGAAATATCTAGATTCAGCTGCATTAATCATTTCCGTTCCGGCGTTGTTCGCAGGGATTTGGGGAATGAATACAGGAGGATTACCGGGTAAAAGTTCTGCTCTAGGCTTTATACTCGTAGTCTTTGGCTCTTTGATAGCAGCAGTAGTTTTAGGTTACCATTTATACCGGAAAGATTATACAAATTAAAGAATCTATTTAAAACAGGTATCAAACAAAGAAATTTGTTTTGGCAATACAACTTAAAAACTAGGAGGAATACAGCAATGACAGAACCAAAATTAATCGACCCGCGAAACTTGTACCATACGGAGAAATTTCCTAAACAAGATCAGGATACACCCGCTTTACAGCAGAATATGATTCCTGTTCCTGATTGTGGAGAAGAATCCTATGAAGGCAATAATCAACTAGAAAACCGCCGTGTACTAATCACTGGTGGAGATTCAGGGATCGGTCGTGCAGCAGCGATTGCATTTGCTAGAGAAGGGGCAGATATCGCTCTTCAATTCTTCCCAGGAGAAGAAAAAGATGCAGAGGAAGTAGCAAAATACGTGAAAGATGCAGGACGTAAGATTGTCTTACTACCTTTTGATCTTCGTGACGAACAAGCACCTAAAGAAATCATAGATAAAGCCGTGAGTGAACTTGGCGGGCTAGATACGATGGTACTAAACGCAGGACAGCAAATTTCTTGTCAGTCTATTGCTGAGTTACCACTTGAGCAAGTCAAAGACACATTTATGATAAACATCATCGCTATGTTTGCTTTAGTGAAAGAAGCTGTTCCGCATATCCCAGCAGGAGGAGCAATCGTAACAACAACTTCTGTTCAAGCATTCAATCCAAGCGAACATTTATTAGATTACGCAGCAACAAAAGCTTCAATCGCTAACTTTACGATCGGTTTAGCAAAACAGCTTGCACCTAAAGGAATCCGTGTAAATGGTGTAGCACCTGGTCCAATCTGGACACCATTACAACTAGACGAAGGACAACCTTCTGATTCGATCCCTGAATTTGGTCAGCAAAGTTTACTAGAACGTGCAGGTCAGCCAGGAGAATTAGCACCAGTTTATGTTTTCTTAGCATCGAATAAAGCAAGTTATGTTACAGCCCAAATTTACGGAGTAACTGGTGGAGAAGCGATCAACTTATAAGAAGTTGATCGTTTCACCCCTATGAGGAGGTGCGAAAATGAATAAAGGTGTAAAAACGATCGGAGTGATCGGAACGTTACTTTTGCTATCTGTGCTTTTGTTTGCGATACTATTAAGTGCAACCTATCCATTGCCTTTTCAGCTAGAGAAGTTTCGATTCTTTTCCATCACTAATTCATACGTGCAACAATATGTATTTTGGCTTGCCGTTGCATTTGCTATTTTGACAATTATCACGTTACTTGTTTTCCTGTTTTATCCAAAAACAATCGGAAACTTTCTACTGAAACATGGTGATGGGGAGTTGACGTTGGATAAAAAAGCAATTGAAGGAATGGTTCGTTCTCACTTGCATGAAGATGAATTCATCCATTCACCAAAAGTAAATGTCAAAGCAACGAAAAACAAGATCGCCGTCAATGTAAAAGGAGAGTTGAAACGAACTTCAGCACTCATTGGTAAAACAGGAACATTGATGAAAGAAATCGAAAATGAAGTACAACACATATTGGGAACAAAAGAGCCAGTGAAAGTATCGGTGAAATACACAGGCTTTGAAGAACCAGCTAAACGAAGCAATGACCGCAAACGAGTAGAATAGGGGGGGACCAAAAATGAAAGAACTATTTTCGACATACAAGCTCCCTATCATCTTTGGGGTACTTGGATTGATATTAGCCGTTTTATGGATCACCGTGGGCTTTTTCAAGACCTTATTGATCTTGATCATGGCAGCGATCGGCGTCGCTATCGGTTTTTATCTGAAACAAACGAAAATCTTAGATCACTATTTTAAATCTTAGGAGGAAACATCCATGAATAACAATAACAAAAATAATAAGAATAAAATGAACAACCAAAAATCAGTGTCTGCACATCCAGACCCAACGACACCAAACCAATCAAATGGTGTGAACGATGAAAAGAACAAAACAGCACCAGTATCTGCACATCCAGATCCAGTAGTCCCTAACGTTCAACAAGGAGTAGAAGAGAAGAAACATGATGCAGAAAAGCATGCACCTCGTCATCCAGGAACTCCAGAATCTAAAGTTCCAGAACAACATGATGCAATCGATCCTTCTAAACCTGTGGAAGAGCAAAAACATCCTTCTGACCATGCGAAAGCACAAGAAAAACTTAGTTCTGACCACACAAACGGACAAGGAAAACTTGGTTCTGATCATACAAATAACCAAGGAAAGCATGATTCTGAACAGGAAGATTCAATGCGCGGTGAGCTGAATTATGAAGATAAAGTTGTGCAAAAAATCATCGGAATCGCAATTGAACAAGTAGACGGTTTATTATCTGCAAACGGTGGTTTCTTCTCTAATGTGGCAGGAAAACTTGTGAATACAGATAATGTAACGGCTGGGATCGAAACAGAAGTCGGTAAAAAACAAGTAGCAGTTGATATGGATGTCATTGTGGAATATGGCAAAGATATCGAAAAAATCTTTGAAGAAATGCAAGAAATAATCGGCAAAGAAGTAAAAAATATGACACACTTAGAAGTGATCGAAGTTAACGCTAACGTAGTGGACATCAAAACAAAAGAAGAATTTGAAAAAGATCAAGAAACGGTGCAAGACAAAGTAACTGACGCAGCGAAAAAAACCGGTGAATTTGCTTCGAATCAAACAGATAAAGTAAAATCAGCAGCTGGAAGCGGCGCACAAAAAGTAAAAGAAAATACAGAACCACGGGTTCAGTAATAAGGAAGTAAAACATTAGGAGGAACGAAACATGGGATTTATTTGGTCACTTATCGTCGGAGGAATTATCGGAGCAATTGCAGGAGCAATCACGAATAAAGGTTCTTCGATGGGGATTATTGCAAATGTCGTAGCAGGTTTAGTTGGATCAGCACTTGGTCAAGCATTATTAGGTTCTTGGGGACCAAGTATTGCAGGAATGGCAATCGTGCCATCATTGATTGGTGCCATCATTTTAGTACTAATCGTATCATTCTTTGCTCGAAAACTGTAAAAAGACTTTTAAAAGAGGTCGTGAAAAAGCTGTTCTTCATCAAGTAATAAGAACAGCCAAACAAAAATAGCTTCTCATATTTTTCATTTGGTTGGGCTTATTATCGAAGATGCAAGCTTTTGAACACTGTTTATTCGGAATAAGAGGCTGTGACAAGACTTTTGTCACAGCCTCTTATTTATGCGGGCAAATTCCCAATTAGATTTTTAAAAGTTTTTCCTTAAATGTGTCCTTGTTGATTGCTATAAGACAGCTTTTTCACAACCTTTTAATAAAACAATGCCTCCCTAAATTTTCTTGAGATAGGAAAGGTGAACATACAAAATAATACGACCAATTGGAAAACCCAGATGATCCACAAATGGATCGTATGATACTGATGAAGTAAAAAGCAATGGATCAGAAACTCAAAGAGATTGAAAAAGACAAGGAAGAAATATATCTCTTTTTTACTCTTGTCTGTTTTAGCCAATAATAGCTCGTAAAGTAATCTAGACAAACAAATAGAAGTAAACAAAGTTTCGTAAGAGCCGTAATCGCATCATGTTGCTCTGCTAGACGATTGACGAGCAGAAAAAATGTTGGTAATGGAATATAGATCACGAGTAATGAAAGAAAAAAGTAAACAATAAATGGCATACTATTCCTCCTAATTGTGTGAGTTCGCCCTCATTTTAAAATAACGATATTTGTTTGTGAAGCTTTTTCGTGTCGTAACAAATGTTATCTAATGTATTTTTAAATAAATAATCATTATTATCAAAATAATGTTAAAAATAAAAAAGAATAGTCCATCACTGTTATTGAGAGTATAAAATATTTTGTGTAAATGAAAAAATCCATACAAAAAAGGAAGTCCCTTCTGTAGAATAAAGTTAACGACAACCAATTCACAGA
>NZ_BEHC01000003.1:0-1098 GCF_003112495.1 Enterococcus sp. H57 | reverse complement strand
TCTAAGAGAACACGAAGAACTTTTTCACAAGAATTCAAGCAACAAATCGTCAATCTTTACTTAGCTGGAAAGCCACGTGTAGAAATCATTCGAGAATATGAACTAACGGCTTCAGCATTTGACAAATGGGTAAAGCAATCTAAAACGAGTGGTTCATTCAAAGAAAAAGATAATCTTACGCCTGAACAAAAAGAATTGTTAGAACTACGTAAAAGAAACCAGCAATTAGAAATGGAAAATGATATTTTAAAGCAAGCAGCGCTGATATTCGGACGAAGAGACAAGTAATCGATGCGAATAAGCATCTTTACCCTATATCAGCGATGTGCAGAATATTAGGTCTATCACGTCAGTCCTATTATTATCAATCAAAACCAAAGAAAGACGAATCAGAACTTGAAGAAGTAGTCGCTGAAGAATTTATCCGCAGCCGAAAGGCCTACGGCTCAAGAAAAATAAAAAAAGCCTTATCAAAACGAGGCATTCAGATCAGCCGACGAAAAATTAGTAGAATCATGAAAAATAGAGGATTAAAATCGAGCTATACTGTTGCTTATTTTAAAGTACATCATTCTACTTGCAATGAAGCCAAAACGACAAACGTATTGAATCGTAAATTCTTAAGAGACAACCCATTAGAAGCGATCGTAACAGACTTGACTTATGTACGAGTCGGGAAAAAATGGAATTATGTCTGTTTCATTTTGGATCTGTTCAATCGAGAAATTCTCGGCTATTCTTGTGGAGAACATAAAGATGCCGTTCTAGTAAAAAAAGCATTTAGCCGTATCAAACAACCTCTGACAGAGGTTGAGATTTTTCATACTGATCGTGGAAAAGAGTTTGATAACCAAGCTATTGATGAATTATTAACAACTTTTGACATCAATCGATCATTGAGTCATAAAGGCTGTCCTTTTGATAATGCCGTAGCTGAATCAACTTATAAGTCGTTGAAAGTAGAATTTGTCTATCAATACACATTTGAAACCTTACAACAATTGGATTTGGAGTTATTTGACTATGTCAATTGGTGGAACCACCTTCGGTTGCACGGTACACTTGGCTACGAGACACCGGTTGGTTACCGTAACCAGA